>QMOL01000162.1 GCA_003648225.1 Chlamydiota bacterium | reverse complement strand
TTTTTTGAAGAAAACGGCGAATATAAAGCAAAATATTATGGCATGGCATCCGAAGAAGCTCAAAAAGTCAGATGGGGCGATTTGAAGGTTGGTACTGCGCCTGAGGGGGTTAGCTACACTATTCATCCGCGGGGGAAAACGCGGGTAATTCTCGAACGGTTGGCAGGTGGGATTCGATCTGGATGCTCATTCTGTAATGCCAGAACAGTATATGAATTGAGGAGAAATGCAAGATGGATAATTCGTTGCTCAACAAGTATGAAGTAGGACAAAGCGTTGAAATTATTGGTGTTGTTGAAAGTGTTCGCACCGGCACAACTAAAAAAGGCGATCCTTATGTTGAGTTAATGCTCACTGCTAAAAATGAAAGATGTCGCTGCATTTGGTGGGATAAAGACAATGTTGAAGATCTCGCCCATAAACCGGTCAAAGTTCAAGGAACAATCAAGCTTTATCGTGACGCTAGGAATCTATGGATCGATAACATTCAAGTAATTCGACCGACGCCGGAAATTATGCGACAATTAGTCCCAAGTGCAAATTCAACAGAAATTGAAAAATTAAAGAAAAAGCTTTGGTCAATGATCAAGACTTACGTTACTACTCAGCCATTGCGTCAATTATTAGTTGCCACTTTTAAACGTTATCTGCCAGACATGGCGAATAGTCCTGCTGCAAGTAAAATTCATGATGCTTATTTAGGTGGGTTATTACGTCATACAGTAGCGGTCGCATCTTTAGCCATCCAAATCGCAAAAGAATACCCGCATCTAGTTAATATGGAGTTGTTGATAACGGGAGCGCTTTTGCATGATATCGGTAAGGTTTTTGCCTATCAAGTTGATAATTTGGTAATTGAACGGTCACAGGATGGAATCTTGTTGGAGCATATTGTTATGGGACTTGAAATCGTTAATAAAATTATTTCTGAACATAAGATCAAAATTGATGAGGAAACCCTTAAACTTATTAAACATATTATTATTTCACACCACGGGCAGTTAGAGTGGGGTTCTCCAGTTAAACCAGCTATTCCAGAGGCTATTATCGTTCACTATGCCGATGTAATCGATTCGCGTCTTTCGATTGTTGAGCATGAGCTGAGCGATATGAAAGCTGGCGAAATTAAATTCAACAAATACGTCGGCTACGTATTGAAAGTCAACGAGGACAGCGTTGAGTAATTATAATAAGTTCGTTTTATATCTGCGTTTGTTGAGAGATCTTCATTTGGTTACGCTCCGTTTACATGAAGGTGGGATTATTAAGTTGGGTAAATTATCGCTTGACTTTACAAAAACATTTTTTGAGTTTATTCCGAAACATACGGTTCGTTATATTTGGAAGGATGTAACTACTTACCGCGCACTTATTAAAATGCCGAAGCAATTCTATGATCAACTTGATAAACATATAACCGAAGCTGACTTAGAAGAAATTGACATTGATGAATTTTTTAGATTTGCCGTATTATTGCCGCCATTTGCAGTTAATAGCGCAGGTGTTTTGTTTTATGGTGGCAAAATTTCTGAGTTGATGAGCAAATTTTTTTCTAAAGAAACCTTAGTTCGGGTCGAAATGCTAAATAGAAAGCTTCTCATTCCTTGGCATTTATGGGCGCATTATCTTTATCGCCATCTTCCAATTAATCATAAAATCTTCATGAAATTCTTCCCATATATTAAAGAAAAGTTTGAAATTCCCAAATTTATTAAAATTGTCGAGGATTTTGCACAAACATCTAAATGTCTCAAATTAAAAGTCGGCGCGATATTAGTTGTCAATGGAAAAGTCGTCGCATACGGTCGAAACGGACATCCTACTAAGACAAGACTTGATCATGTATGTTTGCGGCAGTCAATTCCTCATGGAACGCGTCAAGAGGCTGGTTATTGTCTACATGCTGAACAATCGTTATTAATTAAAGCCCATCCGGACGATTTATGTCGTGGAGTGATTTATTTAACTCATTGTCCATGTAATACTTGCACAAAATTATTATTACAAGCAAAAGTTCCATTCGTCATTTTTAAGAAAACAGAATATCCCGAACTATCATTAGATATGGTCGCGAGATTAGGAGGAGTAACTAAGTTTTTCGGAGTGGCTGAGGGACAATTATGCGGTACGAATTCAGATGTCACAAGTGCGGATTTATCCAGGAAATAAATCGCCCGATTAAAGAGGGTCCGCCAGAGTTTTTAGTATGCCCTATTTGCGATGATAAAATGTATAACGTTCTCGGCGGGAATTTTATCCTGAAAGGGGACGGCTGGCCGGGCAAAAGTATTAAGCTCGAACGGACAGGAGAAGACCCAAAAGCCATCGAAAAAACCGAAAAAATGCGTGACGAATTGAGAGCCGCGCAGGAGCTGTCGAATGAAGTATTAGCTGAACGCCGCAAGGGAACACGTCACTGGCGCGAATATAAAAAAAAGCACCCGGATAAAGTAGAAAAATACTATCAAAATCTCGCTCGTGGAATCAGGGGAAAATAATGCATCCACAAGCCCATCAAATTACAAGCCCAGTTCCCGAAGTTAAAACTTTCATTCATGATGCAACTGTTTCATTTATTATTGGCAATTATAATCATTCTGATTTCGTAAATGATTTATTATGGCAGATTCTTTCCTACGTAGAAATTCCCCGCGGTTGGGAAGTCGAAATTATTATTTCTGATACCGGTTCGCGCCAAGAGGAACTTGATAAGATCGCCAAATTTGTTAGTAAAACTTTTGAGTTATGGAAACAAAGAAAAATTAAAAGAGTTTTACTTGTCTTGCAGGATTTAAACCCTCTTCGTATTCAACGTCCAACTTTTCATGGATATTCTTTTGCGTTAAATGCAGGTGTAAGATGTGCCGATCATGATATTATTATTTATTGTGATTCGTCAATTATTATTCCGAAGAATTTCATTGAGGAAATGACAAAAATCCATTATGCCGAAACATGTTTTCTGAGAGCTGGATTATTCAATCTTACTAAAGAATTAACCGAAAAAATCCGCCGGAATCGGCAAAAATATAACTTCGATATTATTAATGAGCAATTTCTTAGTCAATTAAAACCGAGCTTAGGTCGTCCAGCTTGGTCGGTGAAGAGAAGTTTATTCAATCAATTGGGTGGCATGGACGAAGAAATGATAGATTATGGCGCGGTCGATGATGATTTTGTTAATCGTATTATTATGTGTGGATACAAAAATTACCAGTCGCCGATCTATGTTTTTCATCAATGGCACCCAGAACGGCGCGACACCAATAATAACCGAAATTTTAGCATTTTAACTAAACATATCCAAAAGCGCCAGACAATAGTAAATTCAGGCAAAAAGCCGCAATTCGAAGAAAAGGTGTTTATATTATGTCGTTAAGAGTAGCTGTCATCGGTGCAGGATTAGCGGGCTTAACCGCTAACAAAATATTAGAAAAACAAGGCTATGAAGTCATTGTTTTAGAAAAGCATTCCCATCCAGGTGGACTATGTTATTCCATCGAAATTGATGGAGTTCCAATCGATATTGCCGGTGGACACATTTTTAATGCTACCGATAGTTCAGTTCGCGAATTTGTCTTTGGATTTACCTCACGAGAAGAATGGAACTACTTATCTCGCAATGCGAAGATATTAATCGAAGATATCGCAATGAATTATCCTTTTGAATATAATGTGGCTGCGTTTTTTCCGGAATTTTTTGATTTATTTATTTCTCAAGTAGATAAGCCAAAGTTTATAAATCTGGCAGATTTTTTCCGAAGTTCTTTTGGCGAATGGGCTTATGAAAAATATTTTCGTCCTTATAACGAGAAGATTTGGCAGTATAATTTACATCTGATTTCAACATGCTGGATGGACAAAACGAAGATTCCTTTAACCACAAAAGATATAAAAAATGAGCTTATTAAGAAAAATGAACAACGTGTCGAGCAGAATATGACGCATAGTACTTTTTATTATCCCAAAAACGGCGGCATTTATCATGTCCTGGTTAAGCCTCTATTAAAAGATGCCAACGTCAAATATGACGTTATTATTGAACGCATTCGCAAACATGGCAAAAGCATTTTTATTAAAACTAATGTTGGTATTTTTGATGTTGATATGGTAGTTAATACTGCCCCGTTGTCTGATTTGCTTCAATGGTTGAGTTATAGGCACAATCTAATTCTCCCTCATCATGGAACCGACGTGTTGTTAGTAAAAAGTGACTTTTTCACTCGGGAAGAAAACAGTGATATTTCTTGGATGTATTTTCCTGAGCGCAAATATTGGTGGCACCGTTTCGACAATTTAAGCTACTTTCAGCAGAGAGCCCACGAATATATGCTGATTGAGGCTCCACTTGGCGCTTACCATGGACAAAAGGTTGAATTAGGAAAATTCAAATTTGAAATTGTCAAAGTATTTCGACATGTAATGACTTATCCAATCAATGATATTACAGACGAAGCAAACGGAAGGAAATCGATAATCAGTGAATTACGTGATAATTCTATTATTTGTTGTGGAAGATGGGGCGCATGGGAATACCTGAACATGGACAAGGTAATTAAGAACGTCTTCGTCGAGGTGAGCAATGGCGAACAAGATATGGACATTTGATAATCCCAATGAATATGTTTTTGACAGTAATAAAATCGCTGTTAGTGGTGGATTAGCTACTTTAAAAGAAGATCTAACACATGTTTTAGCATGGTTTCATTTAGATGAAGCTACAGGATCGACAGTAATAGACAGTGGACCTTCTGGATATAATGGGACGCCGGTTAATAATCCAACAAGTATTACAGGTAAACTGGGAGGTGCTTTAAGTTTTAATGGTACGAATCAATATACCAAACATGGAAATGTTCTTAATTTTAATGCAACTGATCCATTTAGTATTGAGTTTTGGATGAAAACAACTAGTACCAACACACATTTGATTATTTCAAAAGCAGTTGACGGTGGAACTTATCGTGGTTGGTATGTTATGCAGATTGGCAATACAATTTATTTTCGTTTGTTTTCTGACGCCGCAAGTGCTGGGATTAAATGTAATGCAAGTGCGACACTTTCAGATGGTAACTGGCATCACGTAGTTATTACTTATGATGGTAGTTGTAATGCTAATAATGTTAAATTTTACGTAGACAATGTTTTACGCACCACCAGCGTAACAATGAATAGCCTTTCCCCAACAGATGATACCACGAATACCGTTGATTTTCAGCTATCCGGGCGCGATGGAACAAACTATCTTTACACCGGCGAACTCGATGAAGTGGTGATTTATGATTACGCTGTAGATTCTTCGTGGGTTAATTATCGCTGGAATGCTGGCAACGGTACGATCCATATGCAATATTATACAGATGAACCGACCATTTATCCTGTCAGCGGGTGGTCTGTTCCTGGTGTCGGTGCATTTGTAGGTTTTTCGGAAACATTAGGAGGTAGTAACGAAGGAAATATCGCTTATCAATTAAGTGATGATAATAGTACGTGGTATTATTGGAACGGTAGTGATTGGGTTGTTGCCTCTGGAAATCAGTATAACAGCGCGAACGTAGTAAATGATAATATTGATCAGTTCCCCACTAGTGGCGAGTATATTTCATTTAAAGCTTTCCTTAAGAGCAACGGTGAACAACAAGTAGAATTAGATAGTGTAGAAATTACCGCCAACGTTGGACAACCACCATCTGTTTATGCGGGAACAGACAAATCATGTTACGATCATCAAACGATTAAACCTTATAGTGATGCAATTATTTCAGATCCTGATGGTGATATTGAAAATGCTACCGCCTGGTCACAGATTGAAAGCAGTAACTGGGTACAAATTCAAAAAGGAGGATATGGAACATTACAAGAGGCTATTAGAAACTATGAATACACTTTTGATAATGTAGGTAGCGTACTTTGCCGCTTAAAAATTATTGATGAGCAATCACGAGAACAAACCGATGATTTGTACGTAACTGTCAATAAATACAGTGTAACTTTTAACGTTAAAAATAAAGATGGTGAACATCTTCCAAACATAAAGTTTAACCCTGGAGATGGGACTGGTTGGACATATGTAGATAGTCCGTTTACATGGGAGTATGAATATAGCGCCACGCCCTACACGGCAATCATTGATAAATGTGGCTATTCCCATGCTATTGTAAATGTCGAATCAACTAATCATACCGAAAATGTAACGTTACATGCTATTTATACCGCCGAAGAAATTGCCGAAGCAGTTTGGGATGTTGCAGCATCAGGACATACTACTGCAGGAACATTCGGGCAATTGGTTAATTTCATCAATGATATTGAAGGCGGAAGATGGAAAATTGATACTGCAACTAATGAAATGATCTTTTATGCGGCAGATAATACTACTGAGGTTGCTAAGTTTAAGTTATACGATGATAGTGGCGCACCATCATCGCAAAATGTTTTTGAAAGACGTAGACAATGAAGATAATAACACGTGGTCTGGGTAACAATCAACTAATAATCACTCGTGGCTTCGGTTTCAGACAAATTATCCAACGTCTTCGCCGCGAGGTCATCCGTCTTTCATCGTTTATTTGTGATAAAGTTGATCTTTGTTTAAGTTCTTCATTTAATATGAAATTTAACCTTAGCTCTTCATGTGTTACGTTATGTATTAGTTGTGCTAGTAACATATCAAACGCGTTAGGATTGAGCTCAGCATTTTCAAAAATCAAGAACCTGTTGTCTCAAGTTGACCTGGAGGACAGATAATGGCGGAAAAGCATTACATTGGCGAAATTGGAACGGAAATTATTGT
>QMOL01000161.1 GCA_003648225.1 Chlamydiota bacterium | reverse complement strand
ATGAAATTAATGGTTTTGGACATCGTGTCGTCCATGGCGGCGAAACTTTCAGCGCCCCGGTAATTATTAATGATGATGTCATTAAATGTATTGAAGAATGCAATGAACTGGCTCCCCTTCATAATCCGGCAAATCTTGCCGGTATTCGCGCCTGTATGAAAGCGCTGCCTGAAGTTCCGAATGTTGCTGTATTTGACACTGCTTTTCATCAGACAATGCCGCCAAAAGCTTTTCAATATGCTTTGCCTTATGAATTTTATTTGGAAAATCATGTTCGTAGATACGGTTTTCACGGAACAAGCCATAAATACGTTACAAAAACATTTGCAGCATTAATAAACAAACCGAAAAATGATGTTAATGTTGTTACTGTTCATCTCGGAAACGGTTCCTCACTTACATGTGTAAAAAACGGGAAATGTATTGATACTTCTATGGGAATGACTCCGTTACAGGGAGTAATTATGGGCACTCGATGCGGAGATATTGACCCGGCACTTGTTGTTTATCTTATGAAAAAAAGAGAATTAACACCGGATGAAATTGACTCACTTATGAACAAAAAAAGCGGATTACTCGGTTTCTCAGGCGTTAGCAGCGATATGCGAGATGTTGAAAGTGCAGCTAAAAAAGGGAATGCACGCGCAAGCTTAATGCTAGAAATGTGGAGTTATAGTATCGCAAAATACATTAACGCTTATGTTGGTATTCTGCCAAAAACCGATGCCGTTATTTTTACGGCGGGAATAGGCGAAAATGCTCCTGACCTAAGAAAAATTATTTGCGAAAATTGTGCTGGACTGGGAATTAAATTAAGCGAAAATAATAATAATATTCGCGGTGAAACAGGATGCGTTTCAGCTGATGATTCAAAAGTGCCTGTCTATGTTATTCCAACAAATGAAGAATTACAGATAGCTCAAGGCACTTCTGAATTATTGATGAAATAAATTTAATCGGAGAAAATAAAATGAATCAAAATACTGCCGAACAATTTATCAAGCCTAAACAATCTACGTTAGGTCATTGGGTCGCAATTATTATAATCCTCGTTCTTTTAGGTATTAGCGCGCTTGTTAATATCGGATTAATTGTAATGTTTATCACTCAAAATATAGATTCACAGGAAACTTCAAGTAAATATACCGAAGAGCTAATTAAAGGTCACGGTAGAAAAAAAGTCGTCTGTATTGAAGCATTCGGCGTTATCTCATTGTCGAAAGCTTCAAGTGGTTTTTTTCAGGAACCCGGCCTCGCAACAAAAATTATTAAACAAATCGATGAAGCGGAAAAAGATGATAATGTTATCGCTATCCTTTTGCTGGTTGACAGCCCGGGCGGAGGAGTTACCGCGAGTGATATAATTTATGAGCGCCTTTTGAAATTCAAAAAATCAAAAAAGGGAAGAAAAATTGTGGCGCTGTTTAGAGATGTCGCCGCTTCCGGCGGGTATTATATCAGCGCCGCGGCGGATAAAATTGTAGCGCATCGAACAACAATTACGGGTTCAATTGGTGTAATTTTATCTTCCATTAATATAA
This sequence comes from Chlamydiota bacterium, assembly GCA_003648225.1. Classification (GTDB taxonomy): domain Bacteria; phylum Auribacterota; class UBA3054; order UBA3054; family B51-G9; genus B51-G9. The sequence continues at coordinate 5,278 of QMOL01000161.1, read as the reverse complement.
AAGGTCTTGGCGATAAAATCGGCATTAGAGATGTTACTATTAAATCCGGAAAATATAAAGATATATTAAATCCTTTCAGAAACGCTTCACCGGAAGAACTGCAAATGCTTCAAAATGTTGTAAACGATCTGTACGGTCGTTTTGTATCTATTGTTTCAACAAGCAGGGGCATTAGTACAAACGAAGTCAGAAAATTCGCGAATGGAAGTATTTTTAGCGCGCCGCATGCTCTTTCACTCGGTTTAATCGATGAAATTGGCGGGTTTGATTCCGCTGTAAATGTATTAAAAAGACTTACCGGAACCGAAAAATTTAAAGTTGTGAGGTATAAAAAATCTATGGCTTTTCTCGAAATGTTACTTTCAGGCATGAGCGTTAATCCTAAAATTAACTTGCCTTTTCCGGATAGATGGAAAAATCAGTCCCCCGGATTTAAATATCTTTGGCAGCCGGAATTGTAGTTAACATATATTTTTGTCTGTTCAGACCGTTTGGTCTGTTTAGTCTGTAATCCTAAATTTAAAACAATGAAAAAATTTATATTTCTGTGTCTTATAATTTCTACTGTTACATTTGCTAAAGAAATTAATAATGGAACACAATCGCCTGAAATCAGTAAAGCTTTTAATGAAATTAATAAAAAACTTCTTTTGATAAGAAATTTTTCCGCAGATTTTTCCGTGAATATTAATTCTATTAAAGGAAAAGTCCACCAATCAGGAACGTTTATTCAAAAACCTCCATACTCATTTAAAAGAGATATGAAAATGAAAGCAATGGGCGGAATTATGAACGTTCGCGAAATTACCGTCTGTAACGGAAAAATAGGCTGGCAGGCAGAATGCGCTCCCAACGGAAAAGTGATAAACGCGAGTCGCTGGGGCGAAGCTTCTATAGAAGAACTTTTTTACGCATTTCTTTCAAAAGCTTATATAATTATGCTTACCGATGATATTACAAATACATATACTTCATTAGAGGAAAGCATCATTTTCACTAAAGTAACGCCTAAAAAAAACGAATATATTTTTACCGGAAAAATAAATGCCAACTCTCCTAAATATCTCGCTCTTCTTAAAATAGCAGCCACTCTCGGCGATGCCGGCATTAGTAATTATATGCCTGATAAAGTAAAACTTGTTGTTAATAAAAACGGCATAGCTTCACAATGGATTCAATATAATCTAAAAAACAAGCCGGTTGTTGAAGTAAAATTATCGAACATTGTGATAAATGGCCCGTTAAAAAAAGGCGTTTTCACTTTTAAGCCGCCTAAAAACATCATTGTTATGGATATAGGACAGGCACTGCAGCAAGATAGAATTCATGTTAAACATCCATTACTGAAAAATAAAGCTCCGAAAATGAAAATCAAATATCTCGCGGGTAAAAAAAACACGGTTAAACCCGGTTCTCAGCCGATTGTTCTTACCTTTTTTGCAAGCTGGAGCGGTAACTCAAGAAAATATCTTGCTAATGTTGATAAATTATACGGAAAATTTAATCTCAGAGGCGTAAAATTTGTGACTATTACTGATGAAACAGACACCGGGAAAATTAAAGATTTTATTAACACCGAAAGACTTACTTTACCCATCTTTATCGATCCTGATAAAAAAACAACTAAAGCCTACGGTGTTCATGTTGTTCCTAAAACTTTTGTAATTGATAAAAACGGGATCGTTGTTGACGTTATCGAAGGTAACGCTCCGGGCACTCTTTCGGCTCTTAAGCAAACGATTGAGAAAACGTTGAAGTAATGTGCAATAAATACAAATGAAAAACTTTATTAATAAAATTCATCGACTCGGGCATGCATCTTTCCGGCTTGACCTCGCGAAAATAATTTATATTGATCCGTTCCAATTATCTGACAATTTACCGAAAGCAGATATCATAATCTGTACGCATTCACATTTTGACCATTGCTCTCCTGAAGACATTACGAAAATTCAAGACAAGAGCACAATACTTGTCATTACCGCCGATTCATTAGAAAAAGTTTCGGGAAATATTCAAATCATTGCACCAGGGCAATCACTGTTAATAGAAAGCATTAAGATTGAAGCTGTGCCAGCGTATAATACTAATAAATCTTTTCACCCAAAAGAAAACGGGTGGATAGGTGTGATCGTTGATGATGGTAATAGAAGAATTTATCACACAGGAGATAGTGATATTATACCGGAAATGAAAAATGTTAACGCGGATGTCTGGCTCATACCGGTATCGGGAACTTATGTTATGACCGCAGAAGAAGCAGCGAATATTATTAATGAAGTAAAACCTCATGCAGCGGTTCCAATGCATTACGGCGCTATTGTAGGCAGTAAAGCCGATGCGAAAAAATTCGCTGAACTTGTAGGTAAAAGAGCTGTAATCTTGTGAAAATTTGTCACCTCATAACTCGTTTTATCCTCGGCGGCGCTCAGGAAAATACTCTCTCTTCAATTACAGGCTTGGCTGAACACGGACATGATGTTACATTAATTACCGGACCCAGCCATGGCCGCGAAGGTAATCTTCTTGAACAAAAGGGGCTTAATAATTCAAATTTGCCGTTTAGATTCATCGAAAATCGTTATCTTATAAGATCAATTAATCCATTATTTGATTATTTGGCATATCGTTCTCTCGTCACGCATTTTGAACATGAAAAATATGATATAATTCATACTCACAGTTCTAAAGCGGGTATTCTCGGCAGGTTGGCTGCATCAAACGTTCGAGAAAAAAATATATCAAAAGTTGTTCATACAATTCATGGATTGGCTTTTGATAAATACCAACCGTTCTGGAAAAATAAAATTTACATTGCCGCGGAAAAAATATGCGCAAATCATTGCGATAAAATTATTAGCGTGTGTAATACCATGTCTGAACAGGCACTCAAAGAAGGCATCGGTTCTCCGGAACTTTTCACAACGATTTACAGCGGCTTTGATTTACATAAATTTACTTCAGCAAAAAACAATAGAGAAAAAATAAGAAAAAAATTAGCAATACCGGTAGATTCAGTTGTCCTTCTCTCTATCGGAAGATTGTTTAATATGAAAGGCGCAGATGATTTTATTACCGTAATAGAAAATGTGACTGGGTCTTATAATTCTAAAATTAATAGTATTATTATCGGTGACGGACCACTAAGACATTCTCTGGAAAATCGGGCAAAAAAAATATTATCTAAAAATGATATACTTTTCACCGGCTTGCTGCCTCCGGATGAAATTCCTGATTTGATTGCAGCTGCAGATATAATTATCCATGCGTCTATGCGAGAGGGACTTGCAAGAATTCTTGTTCAAGCTCTTGCAGCCGGCAAACCGGTAATTTCCTATGATATTGGTGGTGCTAAAGAAATTATTTCAAACGGTCAAAATGGTTTTGTGATAAAACCTGGAGACATAGATTCATTAATAAAAAAAACCAATCTATTATTGAAAAGTAAAGATTTGCAATTATCATTTAGCAAAAATGCCCGGGAAACTGATTTAACAAATTTCTCATCAAAAGTGATGGTAAGAAATCTAGAGAAATTATATAAAAATATTATTTGAACTAATTATTTATAATTACATAAGCTCTATGCAAAAAATAGTGCTCTGTTAAGACTTATCTGTTATTGACAAAAACTGCTTTTTTAGTTATAGTTTTTTATTTATAGATTATGCATAAAATTACATTATTATTATTTTTAATTGCCGGTGTTCTGGCATACGCGCTGTTTTCTTTTTTCGGCACTTATTCGGAATGCTATGAGGCTAGCACCCAGGTTCAGTCCTCCTATAAGGATTTAGTTGAGCAGAGTGATGAATTAGCGATGTTATCCGTTAAGTTTGGCTCTTTGGCGTTGAAATATTTGCCGAACAGCAGAGCAATTGCTAATAAAATGGAAAAAGATGTAAAAAATATTCGCCTGGCAAATTCTGTGAGCGAATTGGCCGGTTCGTGCGGGCATTTATATTTATCAATTAAAAAAGTGATTTCTTTATTGAGTTATGATATAAACGCCGCAAAAAATTATCATTTTCAAGACGCAGTATTGCAATTCAACAAAATTACTCGGGATTTGTCTTTGGTAGGAAAAAAATATAATTATGCCGCAAAAAAGTATAATAAAACTTTGCAAAAACCAATGCCGCAATTCTGGAGATTTTTATTAGATAACAAACCTGCTCAATTATTTAAAGCAAAAAAGAATACGTCGTGAAAGAAAAAAATCTCGCAAAACCTATCCTTTCTTTTAAATTTGTTGTTAATGATGATGACTTGCCTTCCCGACCGGACAAATATCTCGCAAAAAAAATGCCTTGGCGATCGCGTACATTCTTCCAAAAAATGATTAAAGATGGAGAGGTGGAAATTAATGGTAAAAAATGTCGCAGAGGAAAATCTTTATGCGCTAACGAAATAATTATTGTTAATGTTAGTAATCATCAACAGGAATTCTCTTCGCCTGAATCTATTCCCGTTGATAAAATTTATGAGGATGAAGACATTCTCGTAATAAACAAAGCTCCGGGAATTATCGTTCATCCGACAGGTCGGCATTTGTATAATACTTTAATGAATGCCGTTCATTCAGAATATGCTGATGCTGATTATCGCCCTCGCCTTGTTCATCGTTTGGATAAAGATACGAGCGGTGTTCTTGTTCTTGCAAAAAATGAATTTGCGAGAAGTGAACTTGCGCGGCAAATTGAAAACCGGGAAGTTAAAAAAATTTATCTTGCCCTCGTACACGGTGTCTTTGGATGCAGGTCAGGAAAAATAGAATTACCGATTGGGCAGGGGAATTACTCCCACATTCGCATAAAACAGGAAATTTCCGAAAAAGGCCTTTATGCAAAATCTATCTATGAAATATTAGCTTCCGCACCTTGTGTTAAAGGGTTCCCTTCCGGTTTATCGCTTGTAAAAGTAAGATTAATTACCGGACGCACGCATCAGATTCGCCTACATTTAAGCGCAATTGGCCATCCTGTTCTTGCAGATAAATTATATGGCAGAGAGACTAATTGTTATTTGGACAACATTAAAATTAACACGCAACTGCTGCACGCGTGGAAATTCGGTTGTCATCATCCGTCAACCCGCAAAGAAATTGAATTTTCAGCGCCATTACCCTCTGTGTTTTGTGATTGTGTGAAAAAACTATTTCATTGCGTTGATTTCAGCTCAGCGTATAAAAATACGTTCTCGCTTTATAATCGCCGAAAATTTGACTTTTTAAGGAACGACTAAATACCTTTTTAGGATAATCGTTATTATTTTAGAT
>QMOL01000160.1 GCA_003648225.1 Chlamydiota bacterium | reverse complement strand
GTCATTCGGCCCTGATCATAATTTTCTTGAATCATCGGAATTTAATGTTGAATTTGAACTTACAAGAACAACAAATAATACCGATTGGACAGGAATAGGGATTGGTAAAAACAACATCACTGAAGCACCGCCATGGGGTGCTTCGGGCTTTAATTTTATGTGCTACCCGAATGGCAGTTATAATACTTACATTGATGGGATATGGACTGCGGGATATAATTTTGCTGAGCTTTCCTCGGATTCAAACAACACGTTAAAAATAAAAATATGTGTTTCGCAATTAGATTTTTCAGGGACTAACGATGCCCAAATCTCCCTTTTTATTAATAATAAACCTTATCCGGTAGGAATAAATAATTTTATCCACACAAAAACTAACGGATTCCTAAATAATTATATCGGGTTTTCTTCTTACGCGTTAACCGCTATTGATAATTTCAAAATTACTATTCCGCAGGGAAATGATTTCGTAAATACAAACTGGACAAGTGACGCTGATTCAGGAATCGCAAATTTTAAACTCTACACTCATGCAATCTGTCTTGGCAACGATGATGATGTATCCATTAACGGAAAACTTTTTACTGGTACCGGTGCAGATATGTCAGGTCCTAATTGGGAACTGAAAACCGACAGCGGAATCGCTTATTCAGATAATGATATTTTCGCTTGGGGAGCAAATCCAAATCTTACCCCTCAAAGTTTGTGGCTTGTTTCTAACGTTCTTTATAACGGTGCAGATTCCGCCGCACTGACACTTACAGGTCTTGTGGCAGATGCAGAATATATTCTGACCCTTTACAGTTATGGATTTGAAGGCGTTGGAGAACGGGCTTCCTACTTTTCAACCAGCGATGGTGCTCCGATTTCTCTTATCGACCAGAACGAGTTTGGACAGTACAACTGCTCGCGATTGACATACAGATACACCGCACCGGACGACGGAACATTTTCTTTCTCCACAAGTGCGACAAATATAAACAACCGGCAATGGGGATGGTATGCATTCAGCAATGAATCAACAATACCGGAGACGGAACTATTTATGATTTTAAATTTTGGATTTTGGATTTGCGTTAGAACACGGAGAAAATTAATCCCGAGGCACTAACGCGCTCGGGATAAATTTAAAATTTTAATTCGCATAGCTAATTCATTTATGACTTTAAATACTAAATTTATTTTGTACTCAAAATTAATTTCCACTAAAAAAAACTATACTATTATGAAAAAAACAACATTTATCTTTCTAACAATTTCCATCATTTCTTCATTCTGTTTCGCGCATGAGATGTGTCAACAACCTGTTTTATCGCCGCCAACATCGCCACCTGAAGCCGCGGTTATCGCGAAAGGACTCCAAGAACATTTTCGCTATTTATTTAGTAAAAAGCAGCTTGATAGTCTCGACAAAATCCATCAGGATTTTCTTACGGTTGCTGAAGAAATGACGAGAGCGACAAATGACACTTCACGCGGAGCAGCGCAAAAAAAGCTTGAACAAACAGACAAAGAATTAATTCAACTTTTAGACAATTACAAAAATTTAATTGACGTAGATATTTCGATTCCCGGATTTGCTAAAATGGATCTGGAAAAAAAACTCAGTGTGACGGGTGATTCGGTCGGCGCTATCTTTCGTATTAAAACCTGTGACGGACCGGTAAGTTTTACCACAGCCAAATGGGACATGAAACGAAAATGGGAAGCGACTCCTGAAGTTTTGATTCCTTATTGCAGTACCGGGACAACTTATGCGTTGGCAGGTTATCGAAATATTCCTCATGGCAAAAGTGATATTACAGTATATTTTTCACCAATAAATAATCCTCCGGTAACCTCACGTGGTTTTTTATCATTTGAAACTCCCGAAACAGGAATTCTTGATTTTAGCATGACAGACGAAAACGGAGAGTCAACTCCGGCAATGATACGTTTAGTTTCGCTTACTGATAATTATATGCGTGTTCCCGGCGGTGCTTTGGAATTTTCCGATCAATTCGAACCATCAACTCCACCGCCCGGATATCGTACAGATGTTCGTTATATACAATACAACGGTCCACTTTTCGGAAAAAATTTCCATTGTGTTCCCGGGCCTTTTAATATGGGATTGCCTCCCGGCGAATACGAGATAGCGGTTTTTAAAGGAGTGGAATACATTCCGATTCAGGATAAGTTTACAATTCGTTCCGGTGAAACAACTAAATTTTCGGCAAAAATGAAAAGATGGAGCAATATGGCGGAAAAAGGTTGGTATTCCGGCGATGACCACGTTCACGGCGCCATAATGAACGATAAAGACGCTTATCAACTTTTGACTTTTGCTAAAGCAACCGACACACACGTTGTAAATATTCTTTGCATGGGCGATCATCGTCAGATTTGGTTTCCACAACGCGGCTTCGGTAAAAAATTTCGCGTTATTGACGGCGACTACATGCTGGTTCCCGGACAGGAAGGTCCGAGGTACTTTATGGGACATGCCGTTGGTATGAATCTTAAACAGCTTGTTCGTTTTCCTGAACAGTATTTGCTGAATGAAAAGGTGGCGGAAAAAATTCACGAAGATGGCGGGCTATATGGACAAGCTCATCTTGCACACAAATTATTTGGTATTGAGCGCGATCTGTTTATGCAAGTCCCACTCGGGAATTCTGATTTCGGAGAAATTTTGCAGTTTAACCACTTAGGCACTGAACTTTATTATCAAATTCTAAATCTTGGATATAAATTAGCCGCCTCGGCAGGTAGTGATGTCCCTTATGGCGGAAGTATCGGCGATGTTCGTATTTATGCTTACACGGGTAAAAGTTTCTTGCCGTTTATGAATAAGAAGTTTACGGCTGATGATTGGTTTGAAGCAGTTCGTTCCGGCAAAACATTTGTCAGCAATGGTCCAATGTTAGACTTTCATGTAGATGGCGAAGGACCTGGCAGTGAGATTTTGATTAAGAAAAACAAAACTCTGCGTGTAACTGCAAAAGCTGTCGGTTTGAAGAATGGATGTTCTCCGGCAAAACTCATGATTTTCAGTCATGGGAAAATTATTAAGGAAATCACTTCTGATAATCCGGCACAAGAAACCCTTGAACTTGATTTTGATTTCGATGTCGAATTTGGAACCTGGATTGCCGCATGCGCGTTTGGCCACGACGGTTCAAGAGCCCACACCACACCGGTTTATGTTGTAAGAGAAGGTTACAGGTTTTGGGATATTAAGCAAGTTCCCGAGTTGATTGCCAATTGTTATGCTACATTAGACTCTCTTGAAAAAAGTATTTTGGACATAAAAAAATCAAAGACCGATGGATCCATTGACCCTCTTAACCATTTCGGCATGGGAATAGCTAATCAGGCTGATGAAGTTTTGGCATCAATAAAAAAAGTGCGAACAAAGTACAAAGAATTGGAAAGCATTTATCAAAAAGAATTGAAATCCCGAAAAAAATAATAAATTATAACGAAGTAAAAATACCCAAAATGACCGCAAGCTCGTTTCACTCTCTTGCAGCTACATCGATTTAAAAAGTGACTGCCGGCAATTAGTCCTTAGACCTTATACCCCCGCCAATGACAGGGCAAGTTGCTTATGCTACTTTAAATCCCCCTCTAGAGGAGAATGTCCCGGTCGAAGCATCGGGAAGGGGTGGCGCGAAGCGACAGGGTATGTTATCTCTGTCCTCCGTCCTCTGTCCTCGGATCTCGGACTTCGGATCTCGACCCATAAGCTGGAAGCTTATGCTACTTTTCCTGCCAAATAGTGTTAAAAACAGACATATTATTATTGAATTCATATCATCATTATGATATAATTTATCTTTATGAACCATAAATTAAAATATTACTGGATTTCTGAAAAGGAAAATGTAAAAGATACTTATATCGCTTTCCGCGGTTCTTTCTCTTTAGAAAAAGAAACAGATGTGGAATTTCTTCTCCTCGGTGCTCATTGGTTTCAAATTTCTCTTGATGGAAATTTTCTTACCGAGGGACCGGCACGATTTCCCATCACGAATCCTGAATTTGAAATTATAAAGCGAAAACTTCCCGCCGGAAAACATGTTCTTTCGGCGACTGTTCACAACCACGGATTAAAAACGCGAACACTTGAAGGCGAAAAAATACCGCCTTTCTTCAGTTGCAACGTTGCGCTCACGAATAATGATACAAAAAAGGTCGCTGAGGACCCGAAACTCTCCGGGCGCAGCAGCGACCCTCCAAATGTGAATTCCATCAACAATTGTGAAATAACTGGAGGGACGCTGTCCCCAGCGTCCTTTTCACAGCGCGACGTTCATATTTCCTGGAAATGCACAAAGCTGGAAGGTTATATTCCTTCCGGAGAAAGAATAAGCGAACTTTTTTCATGGATAGAATGGGTTAATACAAGTAAAAATCCTCTGAACTGGAAGGAAATAGATTTTGACGATTCTTTGTGGAAATCTCCGGTAGAAGTGTTTCCGGAATTAGGAATACCAAAACCACTTGAACTTGCAGAAATACTTCACCCTGTTCATAAACTTTCACACATAGCTGAAGGATGTTTGTCAGGGCATTTCGAAAAAAAAGAAATTCCCGACTGGCCGGAAAAAGATAGCTTGTCGTGGTATCATCGTAATTTGCATGAAAATAAGGACATGGAGGGCCGCTGTCCTCAGCGGCCTAATTCGCAAATATTACAACCGTCTGAAAATAAGGACGTTGATGACAACGTCCCTCCAGAAAATTCCGTCGATGGAATTTGGCGGAGATACGATTTAGGACGCATACGCCTCGGAAGAGAAATTTTCACTATCGACTTGCCGGAAGGTTCGGTTGTAGAATTCGGTTATGGTGAATATTTAACTGATGGAAAAGTTGTTCCGTTCGGCTTAATTGATCCGGTTGACATTCGGCGGAATATCACTCATTTCATTGCGCGTGGTGGTAAGCAGACTTTTTCTCCGATAACACCAAAAGGCGGAAGATTTCTTGAAGTTCACATAAAAGCCGACCCCGCGGAAATAAAATTTATTGAAGAAAGTTTTATTGAACGTGTTTATTACAGAAATCCTATCGGTAGCTTTTCCTGCAATGATAATCTGATTAACAAAATATGGCATGCGGGAATTAGAACTTTAAGCACTTGCTCGGAAGATGCAATTACCGATAACCCGTCTCGCGAGCGTGGACAATGGTTAGGCGACCAGCTTCCTTCAATAGCTGTTGCTACAACCGGTTATTCAGATTTACGTCCTTTTAAAAGGAGTTTGAGGCAGGCCACTTATGAAGTTTTTGAAGATGGCATGGTGCCGGGTGTTTACCCCGGATTTGTTGACAGGCTACAGAGTTTTTCATTGTTATGGGTTATCGCGTGTTACAATTATTATAAATTAACCGGTGACAAACTTTTTCTCGAAGAACTTTTTCATGCCGCTGAAAAAAACCTTGAAACTTTTGAAAATAACCTGCTTCAAGATAAAGTTAAACTCGAATTAGGATGGATCTTTATTGACTGGGGATGCTCGCAAGATACTAATGAAGCAGGCCTTGCATTAAGAATATTTTATTATTCAGCACTTAGAAATATGTGTGAATGGTGTGACGCCCTCGGCAAAAGTCCTGAGAAATATTTAAAAGAGCTGAAAATTATCGAAAAAATTATTGAAAATAAAATAAGACATACACAAAATCGCGCTAATAAGGTCGCCGGGGACGGCGACCCTCCAAAGAAAAATCCGGAATTAAACCTGGAGGGACGTTGTCCTCAACGTCCTAATTCGAGAGAAATAGAAGAAACGAATAATTGGGAATCCTTGGGTTACCATTTCGTTACGTTAGCTCTTTCAAACGATTTAATTCCTTCCGAAAGCAAAAGTTCCGCGATAGAATTTATTAAAAAATATATTTTAAATTGTTTTCCGAATAATCCCGATGCTCTAAAACTTGCTAATCCAGGAGTTCTTGGTAACCAATTCATAACACCATACTTTTCTTATTTTGCTTTCCCGGGGCTTATCAAAAATGACGAAATGGATTTCGTGCTCGAACAATATCGGAAATGCTGGGGTTGGATTTTAAATCAGGGATTAACAACAATGGCAGAAGTTTTTGATCTGAATTGGAGTCACGCGCATGTATGGTCAGCTTCGCCTACAGCCTATCTCTCGCGTTATGTTCTTGGATTAAAACCGTGTTATGAAAAAGGAAATCGGCATTTTAAATTTGAGCTTCACACGGGCGATCTTAAAAATGCCAAAGGCTCTATTCCATTGCCTTTTGAAGATAAAGTTATCGACATACAATGGAAAAAAACTGAAAACGGAATTGAATATCAGTTAAATACTCCCGTACCTATTTGGCTGCATGTTGAGGATAAAATCGAAGTAGTAGAAGGTCTGAAGAAGTTGAAGATGTAAGCCGCGCTTCCCAGCGCGAGCAGTGGGAAGGTGAGGACAGGTGTCAGGTGTCAGGTGTCAGGTGTCGGGTGTCAGGTTGGAAGACGGGAAGGGCTGAAGGTCGAAAGCCGATTCTTAGTGCCTTAGTGCCTTAGTGGCTAATTAAAATAAAATATTAGACAAAATAATAAATATCAAAATAATAATAAAATTAAATTATATTGGCAAAATTAATTAATAATAGCCACTAAGGCACGAAGACACGAAGAAGAAAATATATAAATTTACTGTTTTAATATTAATAAATAAAAAAGAAAATATATATTTTTGTATTTAAAAGATTGTTTTGTCGTAAATTGTTTTGTCAAAATAGTTGAAATCTAATGACCCGGCATACCCGAAACTTTCCGGTCACAGCGCGGGGCACAGAAGAACGATTATTCCGTAAGCAGCCGGATAGAT
>QMOL01000159.1 GCA_003648225.1 Chlamydiota bacterium | reverse complement strand
TGTTGACTCAGACCATCAATCAAGTTTCGATGGTACAAGGTATCGTATAGTTTACAGCGGAAAAGATTGGTTTGCCGTTGCAACAGGCAGCGACTGGCCTGATCACCTTAAAAGTTTACAACCGCCAAATTGCGATAAAGTAATGTTAGTCGGTATGCCGGCAAAAGGCGGCATTGTAAGTATGACTCTTAAAAATGAATATCAGCAAATTGCAGCACGAACGGTTGAATATTCATATCTTGATAAGGCACCGGAACATTGGTACGGATACAGTTCTGAGAAAATTGATCCTTCAGGTTATAACTGGGTTATTCAAAAGAAGCCGACCATCGGCGGTCAAACACACCTCGCGCAAAATCGTTCCAGTAGAAGAAATAAATCAATAATGCCGTATGTTAAAAACGGACCTTTTGTCAGTATTGGGGAAATTCAGAAAGTAAGCGCTGACGGGGACTTTAAAAATGTAGGCAGCGGACGCTCAAAGGGAGAAGCTAAACGCGCTATTAAGGCCATGGCAAATGTTTTCTGTTCTTCCATTATAAGATTAAACGCTGCTGATGAAACGACAGAAAGAAAAGGATGGGATTCTACTTTAAAAGCTGTTGTTTCCGTTAAAAACGGGATTGTTATAACTAAAAACGCGAACTGGGAAATCGACCAGTGGAAAGGACAGACTCTTCGCTTTATGACCGGCAGAATGCGAGGTGAATGCTTCCCCATATTCGGAAACACGAAAAACAGTCTTTTTCTCACAAAGCCAAATGATAATACGAAACCTCATTCAACACCAGGCATAAAAATTTTATCCGCAAACAAAGAGGATTTATTTTCAATAGGACCGGGATATAAAACGCCGTTGTGTTTTACAAGAAAAGAAAACTGCAAAGGCGAGTGGACATGGAAAAAAAGAATTTCAACTCCTGGAAATTACGATTTATATCTTTTCGGTCTTAATGACGCGATTAACACTACAGAATTTCTTGAAGAAAATAATAACGCGCCGCTTGACATCGAGGTTTGGAATTATACAACTAAAACTTTTGACCTTCTTTGTGAAAATAAAAAATATAATAAGTCAGATGAAATTTACGCCGGGAAAATCAAGCCGGAAAATGTCTCCACTGACGGTGATTTTAAATTAAGAATTACACCTCATCAATTGGTCGATTCCGCAAGTGAAGATATAAAGGATATTTTAAGTAATAGTGCTTCACAACGGCAAAGACGTTCAGGATACGCTTGGTTTAACTACGCCATTATCACTCCCGTCCCGGTAATAGGACGCATAAATATAAATTCCGCGACTTCGCGGCTTATTTCGTGTATGCCGGGAGTTAATGACGGGCTTGCGAAAAATATAGCTGAAGGAAAAGGTGATAATAATAAAATCTCGCTTAAGCCTTATAAACAGCTTGGTGACCTTCTTAATGTACGCGGGATGACACTTAAACATTTTCAACGTATCGCGAATCTTGTTTGTGTCAGCAGTTCGGCATATACAATTAACTTAGATTTACAGGTTACAAAAGATTTAAACGGGGACGGAATTTTTTCTAAAAAGGAAGGTGATAAAATCCTTGCTGAAAGGCGTAAACGTATTATTATTGCGGGTAAAGAGAACATAAAAGGAAAAAAGATTTATTCGGTCATTGATTAATTGAATTTTCGTCAGATTGTATAAAACTTTTCCAAATTGTTATAGATTCGAGTAACATTTTATGATATAATAATAAAAGATATAGTATAATAAGGTCACTCAAAATAACAAAGAGCAATCTATTTACACAATATCAACAGTATTTTTTATAATATCTAACAAAAACAAAAGAGAACACAATGAAAAAAATCATCTCGCTCATCGTATTAACTTGTTCATTTCTCTTAATGAACACAACAAGTCTGATGGCTGCAAGTACTCTTCAGGCAAGCACGAACGGACGCTTTATTGTTAAAGCTGACGGCGCTCCGTTTTATCCGCAAAGCGACTGGGGAACTGAACTTTTATGGAAGTTGAATCTTACCGATGCCACTTCATATTTGACCGCGCGGAAAGCTCAAGGATTCAATATGATTACTGCTTACGCAGTTGACTCAGGCGGTGACAATCCTGATTACACATCTGTTAACATCAATGGTGATGCTCCGTTTGAATTAACAGTTGGCGGAGACTATGACGGGAGGTGGAATATTTTGGCTCCGGTTGAAGCGTATTGGACTGCCGTTGACGCGATAATTGATGCAGCGGATGCTCAGGGATTATACATAAATCTTTTACCTTTGCCGGCCAAGAATCTTTTACTCGGCAGCTATCGTGTTATGCCAAGAGGTGATGACGCTAACGCATACGCTTATGGTAATTGGATTGGGCAACGATATGCAGGCAAGACGAATATTATTTGGTCTCTTGGAGGAGGTGCTCCTCAAAACGACTGGTTTGATATTTCAAGCCAAATTAATGCTATGGCAAAAGGTATTGCCGATGGTGTTAATGGAGTTACAAATAATTTAAGTGGTGCTACTGATTACAGTACAACACTTATGACTTATGATACTGAAAGATGGACTCATAGTTCTTCTTATTGGTTTAACAACGAAGGCTGGTTAGATTTCAACTCTCTTCATGAAGTTCCGGGCAGAGAAGGCAAACCGGAATATAATCAAGTTACTGAAATAACCGGTGATTATGCTCTTACTCCTGTAAAACCCACCTGGCTTCTTGGATCTGTAGTTGAAGGCAACCATGATTTCACAGACTGGCAATCACGTTTCCAGGTTTACCAAACTGTCTTTGCAGGTGGTTTTGGTTCTTCTTACGGCAACCGAAATGTAGGAAGTTTTGATACAGGTTGGGATACCAATATGAATTCCGCAGGCGCGCTCGACATGAAATTCATCACAGATTTAATGACCACTTCAGCCAGTAATTATCAATTCCTTACCCGGGTGCCTGATCAGAGTTTAATTGTTGGAGATACCGGTTCAATATCCGGAAGTGGTTATTATCAGGATTATTCAGATATTATTCAGGCTACTCGTACCGAAGATGGTAAATATGCGATGATTTACTGCGCTAACGGACGGGACATAACTGTCAATATGAGCAAACTCGCGAACGGAACAGTTAGTGCAAATTGGTACAATCCCCGCACAGGAGATTGGACTGTTGCAACTAATAACCTTCCAAGCGGATTAGGCACCGCTAATGTAACTTTTAATACTCCGGGCGAAACAAGTGATTATGGTAATGACTGGGTTTTGGTATTAGATTTAGTTGCCGGACCGGCTCCTATCGACCCACTTGTTAATATCACTAATCAAGATGCTTTTGTAACCTATGATATTACTGAGTATACGATCGGCGGAACAAACAACGAAAATGTTGTTGGAACTATGATTTGGTCTAACCAGCTTACAGTTGCAGGCGGCAGTTTTTCCGCTGCGCCAAGTTGGACAATTGCAAACATAGGATTAAATGTCGGTGCGAATGTTATTAAAGTCGTTGGCGAAAACAGTCTTGGAGCAAAAGCAAATGACAGTGTTACAATTACCCGCGGTGTTCCCGGCACCGGGAATCCTGTACTGGATATAACCACAGCCGATACAACTGTTCCGTACAACACAATTAAATATGCTATTGGTTTCACTATTAATACAAATGTTGTTGGTATGGCCCAATGGGTGAACACCGCTTCAGGATTGAACGGTAACGTTGATGTTTACGCTGGTATAATTGAAGATATTGCTCTTAATATCGGCACGAATTTAATTACTGTTATCGGGACCAATGTTTTCGGACAAGAATCCACTGACAGTGTAACTATTTTCCGCACGCCAAGTTTAGCGACACCATTTATTGACATTACAACCGGGAATACAAACGTTAATTTTGGGACCGCTCAACTTGATGTTATCGGTACAAACGTTAATATTGTTGGAACTATGAACTGGGAAAATCAATTCACTGGCGCAAGCGGAAGCATTTCGGCAACTAACAACTGGGTAATTCCAAATGTAGTATTAAATGTTGGAGCCAATGTTATTACAGTAACAGGAACAAATGTTTATGGTGATATTGCAAACGCAAGAGCAACAATTACTCGTTATCATGAATCTAAAGTAACATTGAAAGTAAGTGATAACGGCCGTTTTATTGTTAAAACAGATGGTACTCCTTTCTTCCCGCAAAATGACTGGGCAACTAAAATTGTCTGGAAATTAACCAGCAGCGATGCCGCGTCATACATATCTCAACGTGCCGCTCAGGGATTCAATATGATTACTATGTATTCTGTTGATGTTACCAACACAGACGGTTCTGCTACTTATGATATGGTTAATGCTAACGGATACGCACCATTTGTAAATGTTAGTGATAAATGGGACCCGATGCAGCCTGTCAGTGAATACTGGACTCACGTCGGTAATTTAATTGATACAGCTGCCGCAAACGGAATGTATGTTAATTTAATGCCGCTGCCGGCAAGATTTGTTGGCTATAACGAAGCTTATCGTATTTTTGCTCAAGGCGATGTTTCCAATTGCTATAATTACGGATTTTGGATTGGCAGCCTGTTCGCCGATAAAACAAATCTCATCTGGTCAATCGGCGGTGGATTACGTCCTGATTATTATTATGACTATCTCCCTCAATATAATGCTATGGCAAAAGGAATTGCTGATGGTGTTAATGGAGCGTCAAACAACTATGAGGGAGTAACAGATTACAGTTCAACTCTTATGACATACGATGCTGAGAGATGGACTCACAGTTCATCTTACTGGTTCCAAAACGAAGGTTGGCTTGATTTCAACTCACTTCATGAAGTCCCGGGCAGAGAAGGAAAACCGGAATATAATCAGGTTACTGAAATCACAGAAGATTACGCAAAAACTCCTGTAAAACCAACTTGGCTGCTTGGTGCTGTATCTGAATATCAGAAAGATTATTTCTTAGAATGGCAATCAAGATTCCAGGTTTATCAGACTATCTTCGCAGGCGGCTTTGGTTGCTCATACGGAAATCGGAATGTTGAAAATTTCACTGAAGGTTGGAATACTAATATGAATTCCGCCGGTGCACTGCAAATGCAGTATGTTACCGCGCTGTTAACTTCTGTAAGCAACAATATGTTCCTTACAAGAATTCCTGACCAATCCATTATTGAAGGAGACACAGGTGAGATTTCCGGAACGGGGTGGTATCAGAGCGACTCGGATATTATTCAGGCCACTCGCACTGAATATGCTGACCACGCAATGATTTACTGCGCTAACGGCCGCGATATCACCGTTAAAATGCATAAACTTGCCAGCGGAACTATGAGTGCATACTGGTATAGCCCTCGTTCAGGGGATTATACTCTTATTTCAGAAGATATTGATAGTGGGCTTGCTTATCCGAACATCACATTTGATCCTCCGGGAAGTGAAGGTGAAGAAGGAAATGACTGGGTATTAGTATTGAATCTTGAGCAGATACCTGAGCCAACACTTCTTATTGGTGGATTTTTACTTGGGCTTGCGTTTTTACGTCGCAAATAAAATGAAAATAAAATATACATTTTAAAAGAAGAGGAGCGTTCAGCTCCTCTTTTTTAAAATGGACGGATTATTGGATTGATAACTAATCGTCCCTTTAGCGTGTAAAAATACGCTTTTGCTTTATCGCCTTATAATCTCCGAAAATTTAACTTTTTAAGGAACGACTAACCAGTCAACTCAGAATTAAACAATATGAAAAATTTATTCTTGTATATTGCGTTACCACTCTTTCTCTTTTCAACTACTTTAGCCAATGTATCTGCGGCTAACACATGCGATTTAAAATTGAGTTCAAACAATCGTTTTTTAGTTCACGATAACGGAACACCGTTTTTCCCTACCGGCGATACCTGCTGGGAAATTCCATGGGATTTAACCCGTAGTGAAGTGGAAACTTATCTGCAAACACGTAAAAGCCAACATTTCAATGTTATTGGAATTAATTCATTTGATTGGAATCAATCAAGAAATTCAGCTAACAGATACGGAGATCAGCCTTTCGTTATGGTTGACGGTAAGTATGATGCTTCACAGCCGATCACAACGCCCGGCAACGCCCCTAATAATCCAACTGAATATGACTATTGGGACAATCTTGAATATATAATTGACCTCGCCGCTTCTAAAGGGATGTATGTTACTTTATTACCTTGCTGGGGGTCAACACGTGTGGTTGGCGGATCAAGTGATCGTATGTTTGATGATCTTAATGTTGCATATTCTTATGGTCAATGGATAGGCAGCCGATTCAGCGACAAGACAAATATAATATGGATGATGGGCGGTGATTGCATTCCTGATAAATACACAGATTACAAACCGAATTTCCGTAAAATGGCTGAAGGAGTTGCAGACGGAGTGAATGGCGTTAATAATAATGACGGCAATGCGGATTACAGCACAACCTTAATGAGTTATCACCCGCCGAAATGGGCATATAGTTCTTCACATTATTTTCCGAACGATGCGTTTATGGATTTCAATTCAACACAGGATCAGCCGAGTGATCAGATTAACAGAATTACATCTGATTATGCTTTATCGCCGGTAAAAGCGACCTGGCTTTACGAAGGCGGTTATGAGGAAAGAGTAAAGGCAGATGGAACATACGGACCTTGGCAATGCCGTTTCCAAGCGTATCAAACAGTTTTTTCGGGTGGCTTTGGAAGTATGTATGGTCACATGAGTATATGGGAATTCAAAAGCGACTGGGCAGCAAAGCTGTCGGCACCGGGGGCGCAGGACATGCAGCATTTGTTAACTTTAATGACAATTGTAAGTAACGAACAATTCCTTACACGAATTCCTGACCAGTCAATACTTGACGG
>QMOL01000158.1 GCA_003648225.1 Chlamydiota bacterium | reverse complement strand
TATTCGCCGATGTCTTTGGAACCACCCGACAGAAATGATGACACGGTTTCAGTTCTGAAAGCCACCCAATAGTAAGAATCAAACAAAGTCCAACCGTTAGTTGTCATACCATTATAGTTCACACCATCATTAGTAATAGTGCCTGTGCCAATAAAAGTTTTTCCGTTTATGTCAACATTTGGTCCGTTAAAATTAGCGAGATGAGTGTAGGTTTTTGTGTCGTCAATGAGCGAGTCACTGTCACCTGTCCATTGATGAACAGTGATAAAATTAGTCGGCGCGGCAGTTATTTTAAAGTCATCAATTAAAGACGGAGTGGTAGAACCGGCAGAATTAAAATTAAAAAATGAGACGTAATTCTTATTAAAATCTTGAAGACGTGTGAAATAAAACATGTGATGATTATTAACAGTCGGATTTTCAATAACCTGCGGCACACCGTCAACAAATACGCTGCAGTAAACAGGATCATCTTCATCGTAAGCTAAAGTGCTCGAGGTAATCAAAACATGAAGCTGTTTATTTATCGGAATAACTGAATAAGTTGCGACTTGGTCTTTCCCGTCAAACATCTGAAAAACAGAATTCGCGGAAAAAAGCGCCGCAAGACCCGAATCGCCGACAGGCCATAAATCAGAATTATCATCTTTACCAAACGAGCATGAAAGCCAACCCGCTGAACCATCGAAATTGTGTAAGTTAACGTCAAACTCAATTTTAAAATTTGATGCTTCTTGAAAACTGTGCGCGGGAGAACAGCCGGCGTTGACGCCAAGTTCAAGTTTATTTGGCGTGGAAGAATCTGCGCCGAGTTTTGTTGCTCCGGAATAAACATACATTTCAGGTGAAGCAACACCTGATTGTCTGCACGGCAGATTATAATCCGAGTTTACATCTCCCGGTTTTGATACACTGAAACTATCCATAAAAACTGTCGCGGAAGTAATTGGCGCGGACGTTAAAATAAATGATGTCGCGTCTGACCACTCACTCCATGTATTAAATTCGTTTCTATATTTTACTCGCCAGTAATTTGTCGCGGAAACTGTAGCGTTCTTTGGCACAGTAATTGACGTAAGCGGATTAATGTTTCCGGAGTCCCAAGAAGGAGATGAGAAATCAGTTGAATCAGAAAGTTGCCAGCGGCTTGCCGCAAAAACATAACCGCCCGGGTCGGAATACGCGGAAGCTGATAAGTCAACCGGAGCGGCTTCTTCAGAAAAACCTGTCGGAGATAAATTTGTTGGTTTATCAGGAGGATTAGGGCTGGAAGTGAATCCGACAGCCGGACCGGTGAGTGCGCTGCACCCTCCAATGTTGCAAGCTTTCACCCAATAATAATAGTACGTTGCCTGCGCAACCGTTGTATCATCAAAAACATTTGTTGTAATTGAAGCGGAAATAACCGTTGCCGCGTTTGTATCAGGGGTTAACGATCTTAATAATGAATAAGAATCGGCGTCGCTGATCGCAGTCCACGAAACATTAATTTTACTCGTGAAATCGCCCTGCGAAGCCGTAATCGCTGCCGGCGCCGTCGGCGGGGAAATCTCATTGCTGAAAGCATACCATATCCATACCGCATTCGGCAGATTTGTATGTGAAGCGGAAATTGAAAACACTCCGCTTTCAGGAGCAACATAACTGTAAGTTAAAATCTGCCCGTTATTGACTCCAAATTCATTTTGATTTTCAAGAGTTATTGCTCCGCCGTCGCTTGTAGAAAAGAAGACCGGGCGACCGTTTGGCGCGAGATAATCGTTGCCTACACTGTAAAGTTTAAGAGTATAAGTTTTTCCCGGGTCCAATCCTGTGAGTGTAAGACCGCCCGAATCGACACCATTATAAAGAATATTAGTTATTAAAAATTGACTTTGAGGCGTAACATTAAAATTATTGCTGAAAATTGCATACAGGTCGAAGGCAGTATAACTTCCTCCGGGCGTTTCAGTTCTCAGTTCCCAGTTTGCGCCTGACATAAGATTTGAGGGACTGCCGTTAAAAGTAACACCGTTAATTGTTATGTTTGTAGATGTCGCGAAATT
This sequence comes from Chlamydiota bacterium, assembly GCA_003648225.1. Classification (GTDB taxonomy): domain Bacteria; phylum Auribacterota; class UBA3054; order UBA3054; family B51-G9; genus B51-G9. The sequence goes on along the minus strand of QMOL01000158.1, from coordinate 4,826 downwards.
AACTTTATGGGTATATACTTTTGAAGCCGATATGCCGGAATCTGAATCGCCTGTCCAAGCGGCAGTAGAAATTGGATTTCCGGATGGAGAAGTAACTTTTAAATTATCAATAATTTCCGGAGTTAACCAGGAAAGGAGAGTAAAATAATTGTTAGTAAATCCACCTTTGTAAATATATATATATTTATTACCATTGGTAATAGAAAGTGGATAAGGTTTATCATTTAAAAATAAAGCGATGCGGGCGTCCTGCGTTGGTGGAAATCCTCCTTGTGAAACTACAAACTTTACTTTTATGACAGGGTTAGACCAGGAAAGACCCGGAAAACTAAACGCGTGCATCATAGTTCCGTTCTCCCAAAAACTATAACTACCTTTATTTTCAAAAACAAGAGAAACTCCAGGAACAGCATGCCATGGCCAAACATTGCCAAAGTTGTTTCCAAAGCAAATTGCATTCCAGTTATTTGATGCGCCAGGGTCGTCTGTTCTTGTAAGTTCGTACTCGATACTAAAATCCCCTGATTCAATAAAATTATGATTAGGAGTTATAGCAGCTTGAGGATTTAAAACGCATTTTCCTGCGTAATGTCCGGCGTTGGTTACGTATGCTCCGCCCCCATTTATGCTATATAATATTTCCGCAGCGGTTCCTGATTGCCTGCCGGCTTCGTCAAAGTTGTAGTTTACATCCCCGCTGCCGGTAACATTAAAATTATCTTCAAAGATAGTTTTTGCGAAAGAAAGTGATGTAACTATAAAAAGCGCTGTCAAAATATAAATAAACTTTTTCATTTTTTACTCCGGGTAGTTTTTAACAAATGAATTGAGGAAGAGCGGCTTGTGCATGGTTTAATTTTTAAAATAGCGGCTCTAAATACAGAACCGCTATTTATTTTGACTACTTGTTGGTTGGGAGCTTATTTTCTGCGAAGAAGAGCTAAGCCGAGAATAGAAATTAAACCGATGATTGCCGGCTCGGGAATTGCAGCCAGTTTTGTATAAGTGCCATCGTAACTTGAGTACGGAGTCAAGGAACCTTCACCTGTAATTAAATCAACGCTGATCATATAATCCAGAGCACCGGTCTGATCGCCTGCAATATACATTTCTCCATCGCCGACTTCGATAGTGTAACCACCGTTACCGTTAAGACCAATCTGAGCGTTTGTCCAAACCCCACCGTGTAAATTGATATGTCCTATACCAGGGTCGGGCATTTCAAGTTTACCGGTAACATTTACCACTCCGCTGTTCATATTGAAAACAGAATTACTTCCGTTGATAGAAAGGTACATCCAACCATCGATATCCATCGTGCCTGTATTTACTACAGTACTTGTGCCACTGTAAATATTACCAAGAATCATGCCGCCGGCAGTTAATGTTCCGTTGTTGATCAATGTTCCTTCGCCGGCTTGGAAATAAACGGTTCCGGTCACAGTAGCCTGACCATCATTTGTTGCAATTCCTGTTTTACCTGCATCTTGCGCAAGAAAAAGATTTTCTGCGATTGAGAGTGTGCCCGCAGATGCAACAGCTAAGCTGCCGTCCCATCCCCATGTGCCGACATCGATGTATTTTGCCTGTGCGCCGGGGTTATTTACTACAACACCGTAGCCTGGAACTATGAGCGCCTGAACATCTGTTGCAGATGTTGGGATATTGTCGTCACTCCAATTAAGCGCGGCATTCCAGTTAGGATTGCCTGCTCCGGCACCGCCATCGAAATGAACAGCCATACATGGCGAACTAACAATAATTGCGATAGTTAGGATAGTTAATACATTTTTCATTTTTTCTCCTTGGTTGTGAGTTTACAATTTGGCTAATGCAAATTACGTTTAGTTAAATATTTATTCCTAAAAACTTAAAGGCAAGCGGTTGCCTTTTGGTTTTGACAATAATATATCATTTTATTATTATTTTGTCAAGAGTGTCAATGACAAGTGATTTATTTGATGCCACAGCTGAATAAATTTGACTTTAAGGTCAAATTTGTTGTGAAATGGCAGAGCATATTGATTGACAAAAAGCACAGGATTGTGTAAAATTGGCTGATTTGAAATGATAATCTGAAAAGATATCCAATAATCCACTAATCCATAATAACATCCCCCGCCCTAAAGGACACCCCCTTGAAAGGGGGACTAATAATCCAATAATTTTACCACGAGTTTCGCGTGGCCACTAATCCAATAATTAAATGGTAGTTACATTAAAAGAAGTTGCAAAAAAGGCCGGAGTGCACCCCTCGGTGGTGTCCCGCATTCTAAATAATAAAGCTGATAACTATAATATTTCCGAGAAACGCAGAAAGGAAATACGGCAGGCGGCGATTGATTTGGGTTATGTGCCGAATATTTCCGCGCGAATAATTCAGGAGGGGAGTTTCGGTTGTGTAGCGTTGTTATTGAGCAGCGACTCGGGAAAAAGTTACCTGCCAAGTCATTTACTGGAAAGTATTCATGATGAACTCGAAAAGAATGACAAACATCTTTTATTGACAAAGCTTCCCGATGCTTATTCTGATGACCGGTCACAAATACCTAAAGTATTGCAAACGTTGATGGCTGACGGTTTAATAATTGACTATACTCATCAGGTTTCTGAAGAAGTAATTTCACAAATAGAAAAGCACACACTGCCGGCTGTTTGGATAAATATCAAACATAGTAAGGACAGTGTATATCCCGACAATATTGAAGCGGGAAAAATTGCTGTAAGAAAGTTAATTGAAGCGGGACGCAAGAATATTGCTTATGTTACTGAGATAACTTACTTTGCGGGAAATAATTCTGAATATCATTACAGCGTTGCAGACAGATATGCCGGATATAAAGCAGAAATGAAAAAAGCAGGTTTAAAACCAAGAAATATTAATAATAATGATAAACTTCTCGCGCGGGAAAAACAAGCGGAATATTTTACAAAAATTTTGCGGCAATCTGACCGACCGGACGCTCTTGTACTTTATTGGTCATCACTTGCGGCACCGATAATTCAGGCAGCGCGAAACGCGAAATTACATATTCCCGAAGATTTAGCCATTATAACTTTTTCAAGTTATTTGTCACAGAACACCGGATTGACAATTAACGCGTTGGTAGAACCTGAAATTGAGATGGGAGTAAAAGCGGTAAAAATGCTTAGTAAAAAGATGAAGAATCCCGGTAAAAGTTTTAAATCGCAATCAGTGGATTTTTCTTACTGGGAAGGGGGGAGCGTGTAAGTTGCGCTTCGCACAACGGTAATCGGTAATCGGTAATTAATATTAATAAAAAAATGAATCGAACCAAAAAAATAAATTGGGGGATTATCGGTGCAGGGATCATTGCAAGAAAAATGGCTGATGCTCTTAAAATAAATACTGACAGTGAGTTGTGCGCCATCGCATCAAAAACAATTTCCAAAGCGGAAAAATTCGCGGAAGAGTTTGGTATTGAGCACGCATATAGTTATCAGGAAATAGTTGAAAGCAAAGAAATCGATGTTATTTATGTGGCGACAACGCATAACTTTCATTATGAAAATGCTAAACTGGCTCTGGAACACGGTAAACATGTGTTGGTTGAAAAAGCGTTTACTGTTAACGCGAAGCAAGCGAAGGACCTTGTTCGTATAGCCCGTGAAAAAAATCTTTTTTTAATGGAAGCTATTTGGGTAAGATTTTTACCAAGTTATAAATTATTGAAAGACAAAATTCAAAACAAAGAAATAGGAGAAGTTAAGTTGTTTGATATCTCTTTCGGTAATATAGTTCTGCCAAAATACGCGAGAAGATTAATTGAACCCGATCTTGCTGGTGGAGTAACTTTAGACATGGGAATTTACCCCATTTCATTTGTTTGTTATATGCTTGGGGAACTTCCGTGCGAAATCAAATCCATGACACAGTTTAGTGAGACCGGAGTGGATGAAACTTCCTGTTATATGTTTCGTTTTCCATCCGGTTGTTTTGCGAATATATCTGCGAGTTATAATTTGAAGATGAAGAATTCTGCGGAAATTTACGGCACGAAAGGTTATATAGAATTTAATCAGTTTGTCTGCGGTGAAGATTACACAATCTTAAAACATGACGGAACAAATGAAATAAAAGATACGATTGAAATTCACGAAAAAAATCCGGCTAATGGATTCGTTTGCCAAGTCGAAGAAGTGGTTCGCTGCATAAAAGAAGGTAAAACAGAAAGCGAAATAATTCCTTTAGATGAAACAATCGGAATTATGGAAGTCATGGATAAAATGCGGGAAGAATGGGGATTTCAATATCCGTTTGAGGAAGAGGGAAAGTAATTTTTTTGACACGAATTGCACTGACTACGCGGAAAATAAAACTTTATGAATCAAAATTACAATGTTAATGCTACAGCAACCGAAAGCGCATTCGGCGGTCTTGAAACAGATGCAGCCGCTTATCATCCTCTGGAAACAGTCACTATTCGTATTAAGGCGAGGGCACGAGGAGATTCACAATGCACCATACGTGTCTGCGATCCCGAGCAACATCCCTATTTCGAGGAAACAGTCACGCTTGACAGAGGTCGCGGCAAAATCCGGTTTCGGGCTGGCGGGCTGCTGGGCACCCATTATGTCTACCTGATCTGGCAAGGCGAACAACGGCATAGCCGATATGTAAATTTTCGGCTTGATGGTAATACGCATATTGCGTCAGGAGATCCGGATATTGATGATCTCTATCCTTTAACTCGCGAAGCGATGCTTCGTGGTCGCAGGGAGTACTCGATGCCGGCGGGATGTTTTGTCGGCTATATATCAGCAGATACCGCGCATTTCGATGGAATATGGCTTCGTGATAGTAT
>QMOL01000157.1 GCA_003648225.1 Chlamydiota bacterium | reverse complement strand
GAATAATTTATCTCTCTGTGTAATCCGTTAAATCTGCCTGCTTCGTCATACCTTCCATAATGATTTATTGTAGTATTATAATTTCCGGCGAAATCGAAATCGCGACCGAAATTATCAGCAAAAAGAAGGCGGCCATACTCAACGACAATTTTTATTTGTTCAGGAAAAACAGGCGAAGAAGCTGTTGGGATTGAACCGTCTAAAGTGTAATGAACAACTGTTCCCGGCTCGGAATTAGAAACAGAAAGGTAAAAGTTATTTGTGCGTATTCCACCTTCAAAAGAAAATACCGGTGGATTCAATTGCTCACTGATACCTAAAATCCCGGGTGCTCCGTTTGATTCATTCGGTGTTGATTTTTCGTAAAAATACCAGTTTGTTCCTCCGTCTGGAAAACGACCTTTAGAGATATCCGGCGGAATGGTTCCGTAAGAAACACTGTCAACAATTTGTGTTGCCGGGGTTGACAAAACGATTGTTTCTCCACTTAAGCCCAGGCTGAAGTTACAATGATTTGGTGCTGCATCGTCATTATCAGCCCAAAACAAAAGAAATCCGCCGGCGGGAATTTCCGTACCGGAAGGAATTGTCCATTTCCTTTGAATGTTTGGATCATCGGTCAAAAAATATCCGCTGAGATTAATATTTGTCGGTTCAGCATTATAAAGTTCAAACCAGTCCCGCTCATAATTCAATGTTTCATCGAAAACGCTTCTGCTGTTTCTAACCATAATTTCGTTAATATAAATATCAGGAATAACTCCCGGAGGCGGAATAATTAACTCACCTGAATTAACTGCCTGCGGTGTCGTTTCATCGAGCACTGTTTTATTATACGAAATAATTTCCGCCTGTTGTAAAACCACCTGCGGCTCAATGAGAAAATCAGAACTCGTTTTATAATAATTCAATCCCTGAATCGCTAAGGTGTTCGTCCCGATATGAAGAAGATTCATCGGCAAACCCGGAACAGAAAACTGTTCATAAGGGGCAGGGTCACCATGAGGAAATACAGCGCCGGAATTCCATAACAGCGGTGACGGTTTATTCGCATTAGCAACTTCCTTACCGTTAATAAAAGCGACAAATCCGTCATCATACTTCACATTTAATTTAACGCTTAATATTTCACTGATATTTGTAACCAAAAAATATGAACGCATATAACAGCTTTCCATTACATTGTGCATCGCGGTAACATCGGTATTGATAAGCGGAGTGTAATCTGATCCGCGTTCATAACCGACAGCCATTGTTCCCTGAATCCATCCGCTGTCATCAAAAACTTCTGCTTTCCATGTATCGCCGAGAGTGTCATTTTGCGGGATAAGAACTTTCACAGACGCATCATGCCCAAGTAAAAGCGTATCAGTCCTTTCCATTGGAATGCCGTAAGATTCATCTGCCTGTAAAGGCGGAAACGAGGGAGCTATTTGGTCTATAATATTTGTTTCATCTGAATAAATCAATCCTAAATACTCGCCATCCGCGGAGAGTTTAAAATTTGTGTGCAGAAAAGCAGGATCATTCGTTTTATCCAAACCGGAAGCAAAAATAAGCAAGAATTCCCGCGCGTTAAATGTCATTTTAGGAAATGCCCATTTAAATAAATCATTGCTGTTATCCGTCAAATACCAGTTTTGCAAATTCACAGCAGAATCGCTGTCATTGTAAAGTTCTATCCAGTCATAGCGTTCACCGTCTTCGGCTTGAATTCCCGATTCATTTTTCGCGAGGATTTCACATATGACAACATTTGCGTAACATATCCTATTAGAACACAGAATTGCCGAAAAAAAGAAAAATAATAGTAACAAATTGATTTTCATATTATATTCATTGTATTTTATATCATTATTATAACTTAATCACAAGTTTGAGTCAATTCCATTATGCCATGCCACGATGAAACTCCTCAGCGTATAAAAATACGTAACCGGTCACTAATAAAATTACATATATGCTTTAAAAACAAATCATTCTATTAAAAAAATAATTATTTTGTTATAATAATGCCATTATGAAAAATAATTTGAAAATTAATATGTTCGGACAGTCATTTGAACTGATCGGTGAAAATGAAGATATAAACCTTGTTGCCAAATCTTCTCAATTAAAAAACTGGCTTGAACGGATGGACAAGCGATTTATAATCAAAAAAATCCTCGTTCAAGCCGTTGATAGAAGATACGATGGCGGTTTACTTTTCGCGAAACTGCACGCGGATGTGATTGACCATAACGGCAATCTTATGCACGGGGCCTTGTTTATGCGGGGCGATGCGGTTGCAATGCTTATCATTCTTAAATCAAAAGATGAAAAATGGGTTGTCCTGACAAGTCAGCCGAGATTCCCGGTCGGTGTGTATGAATCAATTGAAATCCCTGCCGGAATGATGGACGACAAAGGCGATTTTGTTTCCACAGCCGCGAAAGAAATTGAGGAGGAAGTCGGTATTAAAGTTAATGCTAATCAACTCATCTATCTCAATGAATTTTTTGCTTCTTGCGGAGGATGTGACGAGAGCATAAAAATGTATTTTTGTGAAATAGAAATGCCGAAAGAAAAAATTGAAAAACTTCACGGGAAAATCACCGGCGCGGAACACGAAAATGAAAAGTTGCGAGTGATTATTGTTCCGTTCGATGAACTGCCCAAACACACCCGAGACCCGAAATCACTGCTCGCGTATTGCCAATACAAAGGGATGATTTGACGTTGGACAATTGAAGTCTCAAGGTCATAAGGTCGCTTTGTTATTTTCGAAATGGTGTTAGAAAAGTAAAAGAAATTCTAATAAGTAATTGATTGTTTTTATTAACTTTGCGAGCTTTGCGCCTTTGCGAGAGTTAAGAAATTGAATATCCAATATCAAATCCGCCAAAGGCGGACTTACAGCAGGAATATCCAATTTCCAAATAAAGAAATTTATTTTTTTCGTGTATTCTGTGTGTTCCGTGGTGAAAAATGAATTTTAACAAATAACAAGATCACTGGAGCAGACGGCTTGTGTACCTGTTTTTTGAGCCGCCGCTCAGTTCGGTCGTAAGATCACGAAATCCAGACCTTAAGACATTTAACTGATCAACCGATAATTAAATAATCAGCTATTTAATAACCAATAACTAAATTATATGTATATTCTCGGAATAAGCTCTTTTGACCATGATTCCGCCGCGACAATTCTTCGCGATGGCGAGATAATCGCTGCCGCGCAAGAAGAGCGGTTCTCACGAAAGAAGAACGACAGTTCTTTTCCTGAAAATTCGATTGATTTTTGCCTTGAATATACGAATATAAAAATCGATAATGTTGACGCAATCGCTTTTTATGAAAGCTCATCCGAGATAATAAAAGACAAATTTCCGGGTGAAAAAATTCATTTTGTAAAGCATAATTTCGCCCACGCGGCAAGCGCGTTTTTTCCTTCCCCATTTGAAAAAGCAGCTGTTATAACTTTAGACGGCGAAGGAGACGGAATTTCTCAATCAACATTTTTTGCCGATTGCCCAAGCATTCGCGGGGGCTTCGACAATCAACCAAAAATGCGTGCCCCGTGCATGCAAGAGTTAACCGAGCACCCATTTCCCCACTCCATCGGATATTTATATTCCGCGTTTACTCAATTCCTTGGTTTTCGTGTCGGATTCGGTGAATATAAAGTTATGGGGCTCGCGCCTTACGGCAAGCCGAAATTTGTTAATTTAATTTTTGAACATTTAGTGAATTTGAATAATGACGGCAGTTTCACCCTGAATATGGAATATTTTGATTTCAGCGGAAAGAATTTATTGACGACAGAAAAGTTTTATAAACTTTTTGATGGTTTACCACGTGATCCTGATAATGAACTTTCTCAATTCAATGCTGACATCGCCGGATCAATTCAAACGGCAGCAGAGATAATAATATTGAAAGTCGCCGACCACGCGTATAAAATTACAAAATGTGAAAATCTTTGCCTCGCCGGTGGTGTAGCACTAAACTGTGTCGCAAACGGCAAGCTTCTCAACGAAAGTAAATTTAAAAGCATCTGGGTTCAACCCGCTGCCGGTGATGCCGGCGGAGCGATTGGCGCCGCGTTGTTTGTTTATCATGAAGTTTTAAATAATGAAAGAAAAAGTGACGGCACAACTGATAAAATGAAGGGTGCATTATTAGGACCTGATTTTTCAGAAAATTATATTAAAAAATTTATTGACAAAAATAAAATTACAGCGAAACGTTTTGATGATAATACTCTATCGGAAAAGATTGCAGAATTAATCGACAAACAAAAAATCATCGGACTCTTCCGAGGAAGAATGGAGTTCGGACCGCGCGCGCTCGGCAATCGTTCAATTCTCGCTGATGCTCGTTCGTCGAAAATGCAGACGATTTTGAACAAAAAAATAAAATGCCGTGAATCTTTCCGGCCATTCGCGCCGGCCTGTTTATCAGAGCGCGCGGGCGAATATTTTGAATCCGGCATTTCCTCGCCGTATATGCTTTTTGTAACGCGAATAAAAGAGAAATTAAGGATTCCGCGAAACAATGATGAACAAAAATTTGAACGGCGGGTTTGCAAGATCAGATCTCCTTTCCCCGCAATCACGCATATTGATTATTCCGCGCGAGTGCAAACTGTGGATAAAAAGACCAATCCGTTTTTTTATAAAGTGATAAAAGCTTTTGATGAACGAACAGGTTGCGGAATGGTTATTAACACGTCATTTAATTTCCGAGATGAACCCATAGTTTGCACACCTGAAGACGCCTACAGATGTTTTTTACGAACGGGAATAGATTTTTTAGTGCTTGGCAATTATTTAATAAGCCGCGATTTACCACAGATGAATCCTCCTTCGGCGGAAAAGTTAACAGATGATTTGTCCGGAGCAACACACCGTCACAGTAAATGAATTTTTGCTCCGCAAAAATTCTTTATTACTGTACTCCAAAAAATTTCAAAATCTCACTTAATTAGTTTTCACAATATTCCCATCTTTAAACAGGAAATGTTTTTGGGATATGCGTTTTGCCTGCTCCGGATCATGAGACACCCAGATTACTGCCGCGTTGTTTTCAATCATATAATCATTTACAATTTCTTCAACTAATGCCGTGCTTTTAACATCAAGTCCGGCTGTCGGTTCATCAAGCAGCAATACTTCCGGATTGTTCGAGAACAATCTGATAAGGGCGAGTCGCTGACTTTCCCCTGTTGATAATCTTGCAACGTTCCATTTGGTCACATCATCATTGAAGTCAAGTTTATTGAATAAATGGTTTTTAGTTTTTGGGAAGTGATCACCGACGTTTTCATGCCACCATCTATTTTCCGATGGCAGCATTGCTACACATTTACGCCATTCACACGGATGGAAATCCGACTGTTCCTTATCATTCAGGAAAATTTCACCGTAATGCGGGTCGATATCGGCAATAGAGCGAAGAAGCAAGGACTTCCCCGTTCCTGATTTTCCGTAGATACAAATGCATTCTCCGGCGTTAACCGAAAGATTAATCGGACCGCAGTTTCTGTAAATCAGGTTTTCAATTTTAAGTTTCGACATATGAGGGTCAAGAACCCGTTTTACTTTATCGCAGCTGACGGCAAAATGCGTCCCGAGAATTTAGGGGCTGGTACTGCTTACTGCTTACTGCTTACTGCTTACTACTTTCTGTTTTTCAGGTTTGGCGTCAGTAAGCCAGTCAGTCATTATGTTAAGTGCTTCAAAAACAACGACATCGTTAGTCAAAGGTTTATCATAAGGACTGACGATATTATTTGTATTATTGGTTTTATCTGTACTCGGGTTGACATTTTCAAGCAAGGAAGCGATAGTAATAATATTATTTTTCTTTTGTTCGTCGACTTTTTTAACTGCATCTTTAATTTCTTTAAAAACGTTATTTTTTCCGACTCTTTTTTGTGAAAGCGCGAGAAGATTGCTGATAGTATTTTGAGTAACTTTTTGCCATCCTTTTTTTGACTCGCCTGCTTTATAATAATCCGTCAGACGACTTTTAAGAGTTCTGGACGGAAGAGGATTCGGCATAAATTTCTCGCCAATGTCAAGAGCGGCTAAAGCAGAAGGCAATTGAATATCAGATTTAACACCTTCAATTTGAGTAGGCTTACCATCAGCAATAAAATATTCACCGATAGTAATTTTAAGCGCTCCAAGTTTATCCGAGAGAGGAACGACTTGTTGAATAGAGCCTTTGCCGTAAGAGTGTTCCGAGCCGACTATAAGCGCGCGATTATAATCTTTAAGTGCGCCGGCGACAATTTCAGCTCCACTTGCCGTAAGCGGGCTGGTTGTAATAATGAGCGGACCTTTAAAGTTCAGGTCGGCATCAGTGTCCGCCAGCACCGCTTCACGTTTTCGCCTGTCAGTGGCAATCACAATATTCCCTCTTGCGAGAAATAATCCGGCTACATCGACTGCTTCATCGAGTGCGCCTCCGCCGTTTCTTTGCAAATCAAGAATAATCCCGTCAACTTTATCTTTATTACATTTAATAAGTAAATCTTTCATATCGGATACGGCGGAACGTCCCGGTTTTTGGAAAAAAGTTTTTGGCTTTGTATCAACATAAAATGAGGGTAAGTCAATAACAGCGATACGCACATTTTTAATTTTACCGGATTTATTAGTTTTAACAATATCCACATATTCCATTTTCGCGGCTTGGTCTTCGAGATCGACTTTATCACGTGTAATGGATATAATTTTTCTATTGATACCTTTATCAGACGATCTTACTATTTTCAATTTAACGATTGTACCCTTTTTCCCTCTAATAAGTTTAACGACATCTCTGAGGTCCATATCAATAATATCGACGAACTCCCCTTTTTTCCCTTGAGCAACTGCAACTACTTTATCTTTAG
>QMOL01000156.1 GCA_003648225.1 Chlamydiota bacterium | reverse complement strand
CATCAATATCAACGGGCGTAATGATTTTCTTTTCCCCGATTTTCACACCGGGATTGTTGTACAGCAATCCATCTTTCCTTTGATAACTTTTTACATATAAACGTAACACCGCGTTAGACGAATCTTGCCATTCAATTTCTAATACTAAACTTTCATCATTCCAATTCTTGTACGATTGGTAAGCCGGAGATGGGGTGAAAGCAAACGAAAGAACCGGTGGATTGTCGGAATGTAAATTCGCTGTGGCAATGTTTATCCCTTCAATTTGGTTTATCAATGTTTTATCAAAAAAACTGTCAACTCGCGGGATTTCATTTTTGGAAATTAAAGGAATTATTCCGGTCCCCTTCCATAATGGTGAGACCTTTTCCGATGTCTGATGAATTATAAGTCCTGTATTACTAAACTCGCAACTTGATTTTTTTTGCCGGGGAGTTTTTTCATACCATATTATCTTGAAATCCTGATCTGTAGGTAAAGAAAAATTATTAACTTTCACTTGTGAAAACTCTTTGTCTTTATCGGACATTGGAAGAAAATCCTGTAAATAAACCGGTAGAAGTTTTTCAACGACATTCTTAGAAAAATAATATCGCCTGACTTCAGGCGGAAATGCCGAAATCCCGGAACTATCGCATGGAGGTAAAATGTGTGAGATCTTATCTTTTATACCTAATTTTTTCAGCTGTCTTGCAGGGGAAGAATAATAACTCTGTGAGTGTAATTTTGTCCTTGCCGTTGCTGGAAGATAAAAAATTCTTCTTAATTCAGAGCTGTAAACAGAAGCAGGATCGTCATCGTTAGAAGTAGGCAAGTAACCATGATCGCTCTTTGCCGTCGCATGATAATAAGAATTAGCAAAAAGTAAATGTTTTTGCCACCACAATGTTTTTCCGGTTTTTAAATCTCCGGATGTATATTTCGAGCGGAAGGCGAACCATTCATAAGCGCCCCCGGGCTGTATAAAAATATGTTTTTTAAGGACAAAATGAAATCCCGACTGATTTTCAATAGTGTACATTTTCGGATGACCCTGAATTTCTCTTTTATTACTAATATTATCATAAAAAGTTTTATTCCAGAAAATCTTATTTAATGCTTCTTTTTTTAAAATTTCAATGTCATCAATCTTACGTAACTTATAAACCTTCTCTAAACAAGATAAAATATCATAATTGGAACTTCTTAAATTCTCAAATGTGTTCGTGTATGGAGCCCAAAGCGCGGGGGCAAGTGCTCCGGCATCAGCATAAGCTTTTATTTGCGTAGCGCGTAATTCGGGTGAAGCAGGAAATACGCGCAACGCTTTTCTGAGATAAGCATTATAATCGGCACCGCTCTTTGATTCATATTTCGCCGCGCGGTAAAGACCGGCGGCAGTTTCGGGAGAAAAGAATTTCGTGTCAACCAATTCATTTGCTTTATTGTAATAACGCATGGCTTCCGCAGCAAAAGTTTTTGATGAATTATCAGGCAAACTTATGCCAGGATTTTTATCTGCCGCTTGTAAACATACATTGGCAATCCAAACTGCAAGTTCGGGTGACGGTTTCCTTTTGTAACATTTTTTTAATGCAAGATAGGCTTGATAATTATTTCCCATCTCTGAATTTAGAAGCGCTTGCTCAAGATAAGAAACATAATATTTCGGAGACAACTTACTGACTTTTTTCCATGCTTCAATAGCAAGCTTAAGCCATGAAATTTTATTATCGCTAAGAATAAGAACGCTCTTATCACGATAAATCGCAGTGGCTAATTCTGCCCATAATGCATTTATCTGAACGTCAAATTTCCTGTTCCAAGTTGCTTTATAAAGATTCTCACTCGCCTTGTCAAATAATCCAAGATGAATCAATGAACGAATATAAATTTCTTGCATAAACTGAGAATCGGGATAAACATCTAAAACATATTTTGCCAAGGCAACGGTATTTGTCCAGTCCTTTTTAGAAATTTCTTCTCTGGCAAGCGGAGATATAATATTCACTAATTTCTTTTGATATGTTTTCTCAGAATGAGAATCCTTAACTTTTTCGTACGAACGGATTATCCCGGATAACGCGCCCGGATGATCAGGCGATAAGCTCAACGCTTTTTTATATGATTTTATCGCTGAAGCGGTTAAACCGATTTTTAAATAAGTATCGCCCATGCGAAGATAACATGCTACAGAATTTGTAATGGTCAAAGTTTTTCTGAAATATCTGAGCGCTTTTTCCGTATCTCCCGCTTTTAACAGATTGCACCCCCGAACGTAAAGATTATATCCGGAACTGTTAAAAGAAATATTTGTTTTAGCCGGTAAAGTAAATCTGATAGCCTGACTGTAAGCGAGTTGTAACTTATCCTTATTGTCTTCCAGCTTCGCAATTTCAGCTTGCGCGGAATAAACATAAATATTACTTGGCTCAATAGATTCCCACTTGTCTGTAAGATGCTTGGCAGGTCCAATTCGCTTATCTTTTATGAGTGAGTAAGTAAGCTTATTAAGCGCGAAACCGGAGTCGGGATGTTCGCGTAAAAATGACATTAACAAAGCCCGGCGTGTGGGTTCATCTTTTACGGAAGAAAGATAAATTTCAAACCAGTGTTCACTCCACTTTGCCCATTTTTTCTTACACCTTACATAAACGCGCCCTGCTTTTTCGCTATCTTTATTAACTGCTAATTGTTTTAGGAGAAGTTCCGCGGCATCACTATCATTTGGGAATTCAAGACAAACACGGGATAAAAAAGCGGCTTTTAATTTCGGCTCAACAATTTTCTTGTATTTTGATGCCCAGGGACTGATTTTCCATAAGTTTGTGTAAACATATTTGTTTTTATAAGGATCTTTCCAATTATTTTTCAGTTTGTTAAATAATTTTTTTAAATCCTTTACCTTTAAAGTCCCGCATGACGGTAAATCGGAATTGGATGTAAAAACCTGCACGCTGCAACTATCAAGAACTTCATTGCCTTTTACTTCTCGGTAAATAAATTTAGGGAAATTTTCGTCTGTCCATCGATCATTAAAACCATATTGGTCCGACCAATAAGTTATGGAAAAAGGGAAATACAAATTGACAAGCGGCATTGACCAACGATCATTTTTCCCGGGCTGTTTGACAATTTTAAGGTAACCGAGACTGTTTTCGACAAGCAATTCACTGTTATTCCAAATTTCTTTATCACTTTCGACCATCCATTCTGAAGTAAGAAACCATTCGGTTTTTCCACCTGCAGAAGTAGGAATTTTTTCCCACTTGAACGGGAAATGAATCGGAGTTTTTTTTATTGATGTGCTTTTACCGTTTCTCTTCTTGTATATTGAATTGAAAGAAAATGAATATGATAAATCAATAGTTTTCGGTAAATCACCAAAATTCGGCGTTAATGTTATTGGTAAGTGAACACGATAGAATCTTTGCTTAGCTTTAAATTCCTGAAGGTTATAATATTCAGGATATTCTTTTTTAAAAACTGTATGAGTCCTTGTGTCGGTGAGAATATAAGAATTTATTCCTTTGGACGATTTATATTCATAGCTCGGCTCTCCAATTTCTATATTAAATAAAGGTTTGCCAACCATTACCGCGAAACCGCAATAAGAAGTAAGAAAAGCGAATAAAAATACTGAAATATTTTTCATTTTTAAATACAAAACATGTTGATAAGATTTTATCAATATTTAACATTGATTGCAAACGACTTTTGGGGTCGTTAATAACTAAATGCTGTTTATCAATGCGCTAAACCGGGAACTTCCATGTATAACAATCCTAAATTCTACAAAATAAAATCCCGAAATAATTCATTCCGGGATTATGATCTTGCAATTTATTCCGTCTTCCATTATCGTCTCATTCTTCCACCGGATGACATTGGCATCGACATTCTTCGCGACGCAGATGGCCGAGAAATTCTTGGGGCAGATACTCTAGGCGCAGATGGCCTGGATATCCTTGGTGATGATACCCGATGAGGAGCGGGTCGAGAAACTCTTGGCGATGATACCCGATGAGGAGCGGGTCGAGAAACCCTTGGCGATGATACCCGATGAGGAACGGGTCGAGAAACTCTTGGCGATGATACCCGATGAGGAGCGGGTCGAGAAACCCTTGTGGGCTGTGGCCTGCGTGTTGCTGATCGTGAAATCCTTGTAGGTTGCGTTCTGCGTGTGGCTGATCGCGAAACCCTTATAGGTTGTGTTCGTGAGTTGTTTTGTCTTGATGTTCTTGTAAGTGATGTTCTGGTAATCCGCTCACGTGAGCTACGGTAATTTAATAAACTGCTTCTTCCCGCAAAGATTTCTGAACGCAAGTTTCTCGAAGGTGAAATTCTTCCAGCATCGGCAACACGTAATGACCGTTTGGAAGTATCGACTATTCTTCTGCTTTCCAAACGTGGATTTCTGCTTGCGATTTCGGTTCTTCCGCGTTCGCTGCGAGTTCCGGAGGAAGTGTTTTCTGACAAGTTTCTTTCTGCGCGTGCCATTCTTGTTTTGGTACCGGAATTTTCTGCTCTGCTGTATTTTCCGTTATCAATTAAAGATTCGCGCAGTGAATTTCTTGCTTCTCTTTGATTTTGATAAGGAATATTGTTTTCTCTGACTGTTATCGGTCGCTGAGCGGTCGCGGGATAGTTATTATAATAATAATTATTTATATAATAATTGTTATATCCGTATCCGTAACCACAACCACCGTATCCGTATCCATATCTTCTGCCGTAATATCCGCAATAATTTCCCCAGTTTGGATAACAATTTCCCCATCCGAAACCAATACTAAAACTGAATGGGCTGTAACACGAAGAATAGCAGGAATTATATCCACAACCTCCATTATAATAGCCGTAATAACCATCATAATAACCGCCGCATGAGTTGATTGAAACACTTACACTTGGCCACCACGAACAATTTCCGTAATCGTAATAGGATAAATAAGAGCATGGAAGGGGTGTATAAACAGGTGTTGCAACTACAGGAGCATAAGGAACTACAGCAACTGCATAACCGGGATCAACATTACCGAGTCCAAGAAATCCTAATCCGAAATTCAATCCAAAATTATAGTAAAATTTTGCCTGTGCAATGGACGGGAGCAGAACTATTGCTGTTGCTATTGCAAGTATTTTTAGAGTTTTCATAACGACCTCTCTTTTTTGTATTATTGTTTGTTAAGGTCGGCGCGTTTGCGTCATTATCATAAATTGTTTTCAAAAATATAGACGCAGAAAAAAGGAATATATTCAAAATGCCATGCCGGGTCTTGATTAGTTGCAGGCACGCTTAAGGAAATTTCCGCTTCACGCAAATTTGATTTCCTTGTTTATTCCATATTTTTTTGGTGCATTTTAATTTATAAAACGCGAAAAGGATATTTAAATAGAAACCACTTTCCAAATTAGTAAAGAATAAATATCGAATGAGATAAAAGACTAATGAGTGAGTGGATTAAAATCATTAAATGAATAAATCACCAAATCGTTAAATAAAAAATGGTACGCCCATAGGGATTCGCCCAGCATTCGCCGGGCGCCCGATGACCATCGGGCGAACCCAGAAACTATGAAAAAATGGTACGCCCATAGGGATTCGAACCCCAAACCTCCTGGTCCGTAGCCAAGCACTCTATCCAATTGAGCTATGGGCGCACATTAATATTACTATAGTTATTATATCATTTTTGATGTTAAAAGTAAAACGGTTTTTTGGAGTACAGTAATAAAGATTCGCTCAAAAACTTAATAAAACTGAGAATCATTTACTGTGCTGTTGCATTAGCAACAGATTGACAGGATAAACATGATGCACAGGATTAAATTCTTTAAATCAAAATAATTAATATCAAAATGATAAAGACCTTCTGTGTTCTTATGCTGAAAGTCCGCCGAAGGAGGATTCTTACGTGGTGAAGAATATTGACAAAATTATTTGGGACAACAATAAAATAATATGCGTATTATCGCATATTCATTATTAAAATTTAACGTTTTATTTTTTAACCGCAGTTTCGGACAGTAATTATAGAAAATTTCACTTTGCCCCGATGTACTTTGTGATTGGGATTAAAAGGTCGAAGTAATACACAGTGAGATGTTATTTGCAAACATCAGAAAAATAAATTTGACACGCTTGGCGAGTCAAATTTCCTCCGAGTGCATGTAACTTACCCGGCATACGCCGGGCGCTAACGCGAAACCGGCACGAATCAGCAAAGAATTATACAGTTTCACAATTTCATCAAGTTGATTCTTTTGATTAAATCGTTCCCGGACATTTTTTAACCCGTTTTCCCTTAACCGAATTCTTAATGATTCATCATCAAGAATTTTCTGTATGGCAGTAGAAATTTCTTCAGGAGAATGTGTGGAGACAAGAATGGCGGATTCTCCGTCCTGCATTGTTTCCGTTAGCGGTGAAATTCCTGTCGCGATAACAGGCACTCCGGCCGCCTGCGCCTCAAGGAAAACATACCCGAAACCTTCCCGTAAAGTCGGCAGGCAGAAAATATCAAATAACGAAAGCGTTTGAGGGACATCATTTTGCCATCCGATAAAAATAACGCTGTCTTTTATTTTGAGTTTTTCTGTCAGAGTGACGAGCTCGTCTTTTAATGGACCGCCACCGGCAATAATAAGTTTTGTTTTGGAGTTTGACTCATGAGTTAAGGCAAAACCTTTAATTAAATCTTTTAGCCCTTTGTCGGGAACTAATCGCGACAGAGTACCGATAACAGTCTCATCATTTCTAATGTTAAATTTTTCACGGGAATTTGTGCGTGAGGATTCATTTAATTTTGAAAAATCATCAAGATTTATTCCGTTATAAATTCTATGGATTTTATTTTTTTCCGCAATGCCGGTTTTGATTAATTCCTCTCCCACTTTAT
>QMOL01000155.1 GCA_003648225.1 Chlamydiota bacterium | reverse complement strand
CGTCAACAGGGAAACGGAAGAAATCAAAGACTCGAATCCCACAAAGAGTTTGAGAAACAAGGGAAAATATTTGTGAAGATTCAAACACGAAAACCAATGAACTACCCTTATAAATTAAAACTGACTTATGCTTTTGTTAAAAGACAGGACTACGGTAAAAAAATTCAGGAAGTTAGTTCGGCACCGATTAGAGGAGAACGGCGTGATTCCCGAAGCGGCTCTAGTAAATATAAATCTTTAAGCAGTTCAGATAAAGAAGCCAATCGAAAAATCAGTCAAAATAATAAAGATTATAACAGGGGAGTCAGCGGGCAGAATGTTTTTAAATTAGAAGCTTCAAAATCGATAACAGAAGAAATTGAACTGAATTCCCTCTCAACAAATATTGTTATTTTATCTGATATTGTTAATTATACCAAAAGCACAAAAGCCGGTACATCATATTCCCACGGCGAATATTATGTAAATTATGACCTTGAAATCCGCGTGGGTACAAATCTGATTTATTCACATTACCATTAGAATACGGAGCAGAAAATGAAAAAAATAATTATCGCGTTACTGTTACTTACAGCAATTTCTCTGTCAGCAAAAATCGTTGATATTACCGTTTTATATACAACCGATCTGCATGGTAATTTCCTGCCGGTAATTGATTATGATGGAAATGAGAATGTCGGCGGAATAATTCAATTGTCTAAAATTCTCCACCAACAAAAACAAAAATTCCCAAATGCGATTCTTGTTGATAACGGGGATACTTATCAAGGCTCAGTGACAAGTTATCTTAAACAGGGAGCGCCGGTAATTGAATGGATGAATTCAGAAAAATATTCAATCTGGAATATCGGAAATCATGAGTTTGATTGGGGAATTAAAACTTTAGCAAAAAATATTAAAGATTTTTCCGGCGCGGTCTTGTGTGCTAATTGTCATTGGGATGGTAAATCGCCTTCCCCGCTTGCTTTCGTAAAACCTTATGTTATTCGAAAAATAAAAGGTGTGAAAATCGCCTTTGTAGGCATTGTTCATCCAAATATTCCTCTCTGGTCAAGACAAAAACTTATAAAAAATATTGTCGTTGAGCAACCGTTAAACGCATTACTTCGAGTTATGCCGAAAGTTCGTGCCGAAAATCCGGATATAATTATTTTGATGGCTCATACAGGTCTCGATCCCGAAGCTAATGAGCTTGAAGAACCGCTTCAGGAAGTTATCGATATGTTTAGCGATATCGATGTTGTAATTGGTGGACACACACACGTTATGATTCCAAGTATGACATTTAATAAAGTTTTGTTTACGGAGGCGGGATATCACGGAATTGATCTTGGAGAACTGCATTTAATTTATGATACTGATTCAAAATCTTTACTGAAAAAACACGCTAGGTTAATTCCCATCGAACCGGAAGAAAATTTCAAAATAAATGCATTCCCGTCAGTCAAAACGGCACTTCAGGAAACTGAAACCTATAAAACACAGATAGTCGCTAAAATCATCGGTAAACTCGGCGGACTAAATGAAAATGTCACTGAGTCGCCTGAACAAACTTTGATTTCAGAAGCTATCGCGGATGCGTCCGGCGCGGAAATAGTTTTTCACGGCGCGTTTTCGTGTCCGCAGATTATTAGTAACGAAAATATTACAATAGGTATGATATCTAAAATTGTGCCTTATGAAAATTTTATCGTAACGGCTGAACTTACTCCAAATGAAATAGCGGGAATCTTTGACTCAATTCTTGAAGAATGGGGAGAAACAAGTTTCTTATTCCCTTATGGCTTGAAAACAAAAATCGATCCGGAAAGCCTGCCGGGAGAACGAATTATATCTCTGAAAAATTCACGCGGAAAACCGCTTGAACATGGAAGACGTTATAAAGTGGCATTTAATAGTTATGTCGCCGCAAGTGCCGGAGGACGGTTTAACAAACTCCGTTCGATCCTTGAAAGAAAAAGTTCCGCAACTATTGATACCGATGTTTCAACACGTAACGCTGTAATAAATTTTCTGAAAAAGAAAAAAGTTTACAAAACTCATACAGCTAAATGTATTGAACAAATTAAACAGGAGCCGGGAGCGTTCGCTCCGGTAACATCAAGCACTCCACTTCGGCCTGGCGCAGTTAAATTAGTTGAATTTGCGTATATGCTTCCGGGCGACCGTGATGTCGAACAAGCCGGAGAATGGTTTGTTGTAAAAAATGAAAGTGTTCAAAATATAAACTTAAAAGGATATACTTTTTCCGATGGCGATGAAGGTGGAACTTTTAGAATTAAGAAAAATGTTCAGCTCGCTCCTGATGAAAACTTAGTTTTTTGTCATACCGCGGAAATTTTCAGAAAACATCCTTACGCGCAAAATCCTTACCTGAGATTATTTGAGTACGGGAAGCTCGCAGGTAGATTGAACCTCGGAAATCGGGGCGATGAACTTATGATAATCGACCCGCAGGGACGGCTCGCCGATGAAGTGGTCTATGGTCCAAGTAAAAAGAAATGGCCAAACTGGCCCGCAAGCAGCAAATCTCCAAACCATAAAGTTGGTGAAAGCTTAATTAAAACACAAGGCGGTTGGGAAGTGAACAAAGAACCACTGACACTTTGGTAGCCGACAAATACGCAATACTTTGCGTCTTTATTCGGTAGTTGGCAGGAAAAATTATACGTCTAACACAAAAATATCACGAAGCACAACGGAGTAAATTATCATTCAATCTATTAATCCGAATTAAATATCCAATATCCAATATCCAACACGGAACGTCCAATTATGAAGTTAGGAAATTACTCTTTACTTTTACATTGTTCATTTCTGCTTTAAAAGTGCGCCCGTGGCGTATTGATTATTGAGTGTTTAATTTTTCCACTAATCCATTAATCCACTAATCCATTAATCCAACTCTTTATTCCCATGACACAAATTCGCGAACTTTGCTCAACTCTACCCCGAATAGACACTCACGCGCACTTTGACGAAAATTATCCTTCGTTAGAGGAGTTTTCTAAAACACATACCGCGGAACAATTGCTTAACTCGCGCGTTATTGCAGAAGGATGCCGCGTTTTATATGATGAAAATGTTGGCGTATTCCTCCGTCCGGAAACACCAAAAATTATTTTTGAAAAAGCAGAGAAATTAAGGAAACTCGGCGCGTGGAAAGCTGTTAATTTCGCGCTCGAAAAAGCAAAAATTGAAAAGCAAATTTCCTTTTGCGCTTTTAAACCGGAAAGCTTCCTCCCGTTCGCTTCAAACGACAAACAAAATAAAATTTCTTATCTCGCTTTTGTTGATGAAGCGATAAACGGCGCGGGTCAAATTCCTAATCCGGATTTTCCTGAGGGAGACACGACTTTCTATTCCAGAATATGCAACCTCTTCGGCGAATTTAAATCATTTGATGATTACCTTGATTTTATTAATAATACCGTTGACAACTGGCGCGCGAAAAGAGTTGTTGGAATGAAAACAGCTGCCGCATACACAAGCGGACTGAAAATCTCTAAACCGTCACTGAAAGAAGCGTCAACCGCTTTTAGCAAAAAAAATAAAATGAGTGGGGAAGATTATCGCACCGCACGTGACTATGTTTTTCATCATTTGCTCCGTGCGTGTCTGCGGAATAATTTTCCCGTCGTAATTCATACAGGCTTTCAAATTTGGGGCCGCGCGAATCTTGAACAGTCAAATCCAATGCTTTTGCATAATATTCTCGTTGACCCGGATTATAAAAATCTGACTTTTGTTTTGCTGCACGGCGGAAATCCTTATACCGGTGAAACAACTTATCTCGCCGGAATGTTCCCGAACGTTATAATTGATTTTACATGGATTACCTGGATGACACCAATAAGATTCAAAAACGCGCTGTTAGAATGGTTGGCTATTGTTCCTAATCATAAATTCTGCTGGGGATCGGATAGTCAAACTCCTGAAAGTATTGTCGGAATTGACAGCATTACCCGGCGTTATATTGCCGATGCATTAGAAATGGCAGTTGCTGAAAGAATAATTGACGAAAAATACGCGTTAGAGTTTATAGAAAATTCTTATAAAAAAAATGCGGAAAGAATCTTCGGAGTGTAAGTTCAATATATTAGCATATTATTAATGCTGTAAAACAAAATCAAAACCATAAAAGCTATGAAAAGGTAGCACAATACGAAAAAGTCTTACTTTATCGTTTTTTATTTCCCCTCCCGCTTTTTCTTTCCTTTGTATAAATTCCGAGAATATCGTTGCTTATGCTGTTAAATCTGTTTTGGCACGGTTCGCGTAATAATATAAAAAATTTTAACTCAAATAAGGAACTTTTATTGGCTCAATGGATTTTTTAGGGGGGATTTGTTTTCTTGACACCACATACACACCATTTGGTATGATGGTCTTTTGTAGCCGGTCTCGTTGAGGTCGGCAGATAATATCCGGAAATAAACAAGACCGGCCTCCGCAGCCAACCCGAAATTCTCAGGGCACCACGTTGCCGCTAACTGCAGAGAAATCCGACCTCAGCGAGGTCGGCTACAGAATACAGAAAAATCCGTTGCAAAAATCCATGGAATAGATGCTGACCCTCCATTAACCAATCCCGAAAATTTCCATGCACCCTAGGTTTAATTACTGGTTCGTAATAAATTTACAAAAATGATATAATATTAATATGAAATTAAAAAATATTATTATTATTGTTATAGTCTTTTGTTTTGTATATTGCGAATTTATTTGCGCGGACAGCGTTCTCGTTTTTAATGAGATTATGTACCATCCGGCAACAAATGAAACGGCAATGGAATGGGTGGAATTGTATAACCAAATGGCGGTGAATCTCGATATTTCAGGCTGGGGTTTGCAGGGGGGAATTGATTACTCTTTTCCTGAAGGCACTATTGTGAAAGCCGGCGAATATATTGTTATAGCTTCATCACCGGAAATACTTGAACATTCTACCGGAATAACAGATGTTTACGGCCCTTTTACCGGACGGCTTTCCAATAGCGGCGAGACAATCAAGCTGGTTAATAATACCGACCGGGTTATGGATTCTGTGAATTATAAAGATGATGACGACTGGCCTGTTTCACCGGACGGTTCGGGAACATCGCTTGCGAAAATTGATCCTCAAAGCGCCAGCCGGCCTTTTGGTAATTGGTCGTCAAGTTATCTTGTTGGCGGAACTCCCGGTTCATGTAACTTTGCGTCACCACCACTTTTTACTCCCCGCGTATCTTTTAATGAAATCTCTGCTCCGGGCAGCAACTTCTGGCTTGAACTTTTTAATTATGATGACCACTCCATAAATTTATCAAATTTTGTTATTAGATGTTCAGGGGCTTTTTACGATTTTGCTGTTCCTGCTATTGAGCTTAATTCCGGCGAATACATCGTGCTTTCAAATATGTTCCAAAATTATTTGCCGCAGTTAGGCGATAAACTTTTTCTGTATTTTAAAGATGGGAATTATGCTTTAGATGGAACTGCAGTTAACCCCAGATTGCGCGGAAAATCTCCTGACGGAACAGGTGGTTGGATGTATCCCGCAGTCGCTACACCGGGCAGCTCAAATTATTTTCAACTTCAAGATGAAATAGTTATAAACGAAATAATGTATAATCATCGTGATGTTCACGCCAAACCGGGTTCATATTTGACAAGCACAAGTATGCAAATAGATGAAATTTGGAAATATAATCAGTCTGGAACGGATCTCGGTACAACTTGGCGGGCAAAAGATTTTGATGACAGCGGATGGCCATCAGGAAAAGCGCTTCTTTATGCTGAAAGTTCTTCTCTTCCCGCACCAAAAAATACGCCGCTTACACTTGGTAAAATTACATATTATTTTCGGACAACTTTTATCTTTACCGGAGATTATGAAAATGCAAATTTGCAGATTCATCCGATAATTGATGACGGAGCAGTTTTTTATTTGAATGGTGAAGAAGTTTTAAGATTGGGTATGCCGGAAGGTGAAATTACTTACGGAACTTTTGCAACACCTCCGATAAACGATGCGACATATACAGGACCATTCGCCATTTCTACAAAGAACCTTATAATAGGTACCAATGTGATAGCGGTGGAAGTTCATCAATGTACTGTAAACAGTTCAGACATAGTTTTCGGCATGGAACTTTATGCTCAAAAAGTAATTTTAAAACCAACCCCATACAGTAAATCAAAAGAATCGTGGGTGGAACTTTATAATTGCGGAACAAATGATGTGGATATTTCCGGATGGCAGTTTAATAAAGGAATAAATTATGTTTTTCCAAATGGAACTTTTCTCGCGCCGGATGAATATCTTGTTGTCGCGAAAGATACAAATGTGATGACAAAACTCTATCCTTCAATTAAATTGTTTGGGAATTTCTCAGGTAAACTTTCGCGGTCGGGAGAACGAATCAGACTTATTGATAATTTTGGAAATCCGGCGGACGAAATTTGTTATTTGGATGATTCTCCCTGGCCTGAATTCGCTGATGGAGGCGGCTCAAGCATTGAGCTACGCAACCCGCACTCTGATAATTCATTTCCGGAAGCCTGGAAGGGGAGTGATGAATCATTTAAATCAAGTTGGAAAACTTACACTTATCGCGGAGTAGCCGCACCAAGTTCTCTCGGTCCTGACAACCAATGGCATGAATTTGTGATTGGTTTGCTCGGTGATGGCGAAATTCTTATTGATGATATTAGTGTAGTTGAAAATCCGGATAGTACAGCAGTAGAGTTGATTCAAAATGGTACTTTTGATATCGGTCCGGCAAAATGGCGGATAATTGGTAATCATCGACACAGTGAAGTGGTTCCGGATCCGGATAATCCCGGAAATCACGTTTTGAAGCTTGTGGCAACAGGAACAACCGAACACATGCACAACCAT
>QMOL01000154.1 GCA_003648225.1 Chlamydiota bacterium | reverse complement strand
TCGGAACAGCTACTTTTGGCGAAATCGGTGATGAATGGGCACAATACGCCAATTCTAATTGCGTGGCAAGGTTATACGATTCCGATGACGGTATTCTTGCAGGAAATGTCAAATCTGTGATGCTGATTCAAAAAAATTGCGGTTATGATACAATTAAACAAATTCCCGGCTCAATTACAAACGGCATCGTACCAATTGATTCCTGCGCGTGCAAAGAAATAGATATTATTGGTATTCCGGAACCCTGTCTATTTATAATTTATAATTTATTAATTGTTATTTATTTTAAGAGACTTTAATTAAGACTTATTCGAAACGGGTGTCTTACCTTTTCGGACAACCCATAATTAAGAGTTGCTCTAATAAAGCTCTTTAAATTTATAGATCCTGAAACCGATAACTAATCGAAATAAAAACAAAATTATGAAAATCTTAACACTTTTATTCCTTATGAGTATTCTTTCACTTGACTCTTTAGCGCAGTTAAAACTTCCTTCTGTTATTTCCGATAATATGGTCTTGCAGCGCGAAATTAATGCCCCAATATGGGGATGGGCAAAGCCGAACACTAAAGTTACCGTCAAATTCGAAAACCAAATAAAATCAACAACCGCCGACGCGGAAGGCTGCTGGAAAATATTTCTTGACCCGCTCAGAGTAAATGACAAGCCACAAAAAATGACGGTTGAAAGCGGGAGCTCAATCATTATTTTAAAAAATATTCTCGTCGGGGAAGTATGGCTCTGTTCCGGTCAGTCAAATATGGAATTTTCGATGAACAGAATTGAAAATCCAAAAAAACACATGGCGGCCGCTAATGACAGCAAAATCAGATTTATCGCCGTTAATAAATTTAATTTTAAACCTTATGAATGTGATGACTGTATCGCCGATTGGCAGGAATGCTCGCCAAAATCAATTCCTGAGCGCACCGCGGTAGGTTATTATTTTGCCAAAAAGCTTCGTGAAAAACTTGGTGTCCCGGTCGGCTTAATTGAATCTTATTTTGGTGCGACTATTGTTGAAGCATGGACTCCGGCACATATTTTGCAAAAGTGGCCTGAGCTTCGTGACACTCTTACCATACTTTCAAAGTATAAAAACAACAAAAGGTTTAATTTATTAAAAAAGCGTGAAGAAAAAGAATGGATAAATAAGCTCAAAAAATTCGATAAAGGGTTTGCCGAAAATTGGATGGAAGAAAATACTTCTACCAAAAATTGGGGAAAAATATCACTGCCCGCTGCTTGGTCATCCATTAAAAACTTGAAAAATTTTAAAGGCGATGTCTGGTTTCGTAAAAATTTCTCCATTCCGGCTTCGTGGGAAAATAAAGTCCTCATTATCGAACTCGCAGGAATTGAAGAATTTAATATTACTTGGCTCTCAGGTAAAGAAATCGGCATAAGACAAATGCCGGAAATGTCTTGGTATCACTGCCGTTACACAGTCAAAAGTTCCGATTTCAAGCCCGGAAAGAATTCTATTACCATTTGCGTTTATAATAAACATCTAAACGGCGGGCTCGTCGGTCCAAAAAATATTATGAGAATTTTTCCTGACGGTGAAATTGATAAAGCAATTCCGCTTTCCGGTGAATGGCTTTACAAAAAAGGATATGCCGGAACTGATTTGCCTGAGCCGTCTATTTCTTTGTCGATAGGCCGCAACACCATTTCAACACTTTATAACTCGATGATCGCACCTGTAATTCCTTTCGGCATTCGAGGCGTGCTTTGGTATCAGGGAGAATCAAATCAGTTACAACCTGAGCAATATCGTGAAATGTTTCCGGATATGATTAAAAGCTGGCGTGAAGAATGGAATCAGGGCAATTTCCCTTTTTACTATGTCCAAATCGCTCCGTGGAAATATAATAATGGAATAAATGCCGCGTTGCTGCGCGAAGCGCAATTCCTTACCCTCAAAACTACAAATACAGGCATGGTGGTAACTTTGGATATCGGTGACCTAAACGACATCCACCCGAAAAATAAAAAAGACGTTGGTGAACGGCTTGCCTTATGGGCATTTGCCAAAGATTATGGTTTTAATGATATTGTTTTTTCAGGTCCGCTTTATAAAAAAATGAAAATTGCCGGCGATAAAATTATTCTTTATTTCGATTATGCTGACGGGTTGAAAACACGCGACGGAAAAGCTTTGACAGATTTTGAAATCGCCGGAAGTGACGGGAAATTCTTCCCTGCTACCGCGGAAATTAGCGGTAATTCAATTATCCTTTTTTCTGATAATGTTAAAAAACCGACTGCTGCAAGATATGGCTGGAGTGATACTGCAGAACCAAACTTATGCAACAAAGCCGGATTACCCGCATCTTCTTTCAGAACGAACATAAAATAAGTTAAATTCGAGTTGTTATAATTTTAACTTGATTAATTTATCTTAATCGTGTATTATTGATTTACATACACAAAAGGTAACTAATATGAAAATCAAAATCTCTTTTTTATTAATTATGAGTTCTTTACTCTCTTCACCTGAAATTTTCGGGACGGGACAATCTCTGAGTGAGAATGATTTAAAATATTATCAAAATCAAAATACCGTTTTAACAAAAAATCTGGATTCTTACTTTGATAATGAAAATCCGGGGTATCAATCCATCGAAAGAAAAAACGCTCTCGCATTGGCTGATACAATAACTCATTATCCCGCTCCGCATGATGATTGTATTAAAGAGTTATTTCTAAGTCGGTATAAAAAAGCGATTGAAAGTATTGAGAAAACTCATGTTGAAACAGGAATCGTTATCTGGAATGTTTATAATCTGTCTTATATTGTTAAAACAAAAGATATAACCGTTGCATTTGATTTAATTCGCCTCCCGGGCTGCCTCAGAAAAAAAGACAGTGAAGATTTTCATAAAAAATTAACTAAAAATTTGATCGATTTGTGCGATGTTCTTTTCGTAAGTCATATTCACGGCGATCACGCAGATCCATTTGTTGCCGGAGAATTTTTGAAACAAGGGAAACCGGTTATTGCTCCGCCGGATGTTTTTTCAAATGAAACTTTTTACCATAAAATTACTCATTGGACTCCCAATGGCAAAAAAAGAAAATTAAACATTCCAAATTTAAATAAAGAACTTTTATTGCGAATTTATCCGGGACATCAGGCAATCTCAGCTAACGAAGCTGTTGATAATAATTTTACGCTCATTACTTTTTCTAATGATATTACCGTCGCTCATTCCGGAGATCAAAGTTGGGGAGATGATTTCAAATGGTTGGATTCGGTATATAAAAGTTCGGATATTGACGTATTAATGATTAACACCTGGACTTCATCACCTGACCGTGTGATTAAAGGATTAAAACCAAAAATTATTTTACCGGGGCACATTAATGAAATGTCGCACGAACTAATATCAAGAAAACCTTTTTGGGAAAGTTATCAGGTTTGGAAAAACGGCGGTGACAAAGTGGTTCATCTATTCTGGGGCGAACCATACAAATACGAAAAATAAAAAATCCCCAGCGCCAAAGACGCAATTAATTTAGCATTTTACGATTTATCTAAATCTTTTATTAATTCAGCCAATAATATTTTAGCTTCTTCCTCGCGACCTCTTTCAACCTGTAGTTCTATTGGTCCGGTAATCGGATTATACCCGCCCTCCTTAGTAGTGTATAATATTTTGTATAAATCCGTGAAATCCGTGTCAAAAAACAATTTTCCTTCAATTTTCAGATGTCAAAATATTTAAAAACAAGATTTTTTTATAATTTTATATGTACTAATCTTTAGTAAAATTTTATTTCTTTAACCCAAATGGTTAGAACTTGTTTTGCGGATGTTTTTTTAATTACCTGAAATATCCCTTTGGGATATAATACTAAAAACACTTTTTAAGGGGCGACTAATTATCCTCACGAAGTTTTAGAAAAGCTTAAAAAACGCGGTAAAGAAGAAATCTTCACCGCGTTCAGCATATTGTGATTAGTTTTCGGCTTCAGGTAACGTATTAAAATTTTTATTCTTCTTTACCATTAACAATCCATCTTGCATCGTCAGTGCCTTTAACTTGTCTTGTCTTGCCTTTTATCCAGTTTTTAAGGACAACTGTTCCCTGCAGTTCGCCTGCTTTAGTCATGATTTTATCAAAGCCAAAACTAACATTCTGCCCGATCCAGTTCGTACCGGTAATTTCAACAGGATTCAAATTATTATTATCATAGCCGCAAACTATGGAAATATTATCTTGTTTGTTATCGGAAGAATCTTCTGTTCCGTAATAAAAATACATTTTTTTGAAGGAGCCTTTTCCGATTTTGTTTTCCCCGGTGAAATAGAATGAATAATCAAAAGTTTTCCCGCCATATATTTTGGATTTTGGTTTAACCATAATAATATCAATATATTTGGCATTCAACCAATGGCGGTAAGTAGTTTTAGAAATTTCATCATATTCAACTCCGAGATTTCCTCCGATAATTTTAATCATTTTCAAACCTGCAAGTTCTTTAACATCATTCGGTTCGCTTTCGAGTTCACCTGCGAGAATATTTGCATATATATTTGCCGGGATGACAATTTTAGTTGTATTATTTTTACCTGCTTTCAACATGATTTTAGTTTTAGATTTAACGATAAATGAGTTAAATCTGACATTATAGCGGAGAGAATTGTTTGGCCTTCCGAGAGAGCCCCCCTTAATCATTAAAGTACCCAAAAGACCATCAAGTTGTAATCTGTCAATGTCACCCATGGTTTTAATTTTATTCAAACCGGATTCAGAGATGATTCCACAGATAGCGGCAACTCCATCACCACCGGGAGCAGCTTTAACTCTAACGATTAATTTATCATTTGGAGAGCCTCCTGTGATATACAATGTTCTTCCTTTGGCTTCGCACTTCCCACCGTATTTGCTTTTATATTTAATGTAAATTGAATCGTTATCAAAATCAGTGGATGGGGCGCCGAGAGTATTTAGGTCACCAACTACAGTAACAGCACCGGCACGGAGTGTTCCATTAGAGCCATCATCACCGATAACCAATTGAAGGATGTTAGAATTATTGTCATTAATAATCGGCAGATTTCCACCATAAAAGTCAATAAGATTCCAACCGGTTGTGCATAAGCCTGTAGCGACAGGCGTATTAGAACTAGCATCATTAATAACGAACAAAGACCAGTTTGTATTGTTTGCAGAGATAAACTCAATGGTACCGGTTTGTCCATTGCCGATAAAACGCGGCCAAGTTTCGAGAACTTGTGCAGAAACAGTATTTGTGTTATCGGAAATAACAACGTATCTGACAATATCAGTAGCAGAATTACCATCGCCGTCAACAGCGATATAAGAGAAGGAATTAGTTCCAATGGAGAGTAAATTTGCAGTAATATTATCTGTCCAGTTTGGCTGTGAATAACCAGAAGTGATATCAATTCCATTTCTGGTAATAGAAACTATAGCGAAATTGTCAGTTGCTATACCAAAAACATGGATATCGGTTGGCACAGAATAAACCGTCCAATCGGCCGGAGCGGTAACTTCAATAAGTGGCGGAATTTTGTGTGAATTATCAATAACGATATAATTAACAATATCGGTAGCGGAGTTGCCATCACCATCAACAGCGATATAAGTGAAAGTATTTGTACCGAGACCGATGTATCGTGAATCCGTCCAATCAGGCGGAGTATATTGAGAAGTAATGTCCGTACCATTACGGAAGATTGCGACGACAGCAACATTATCGGTCGCGACACCTGCAATGTCGATTAATTGAGCAGAAGAATAAGTCATCCAATTAGTAGGAGAAATCACTTTGATATATGGTTCAGGGTTCACAGGTTCATTAACAGTAATAGTAATTGAATCGTTATATTGCTGTACTCCTTTTGCTGCTGAGACAGTAATAGCATTATCTCCGGTTTCCAAGTTTGCCTGGAAATCAAACCTATTAGATAATATAAGAGCGCCGTTATCTCCGGTCAGCGAATTAGTCCAGTTAAGAGAATCGGGAACATAGCTGATAATTCCGGAGATATTTGTTGAAGATTCATTTGTAATGGAGTAACTGTCACCGAGATTAGGAGCTGTAATAATCAAAAGCAGTTCACCCGGTTCTGCAACTCCTATGATAATAAAGTCGGATTTAGTCTCACCATTCTTTGTAGCCAAAACAGTAATATTATTTTGACCATTTGTTAATAAGACAGGAATATCAAATGAACTTACAGCACCCAACGAGCCACCTGTACCGGTCAACGAATTTGACCATACAACAGAATCGGGATTTCCTGTAACTGTTCCGAGAATATTAGTTGTATGCATTCCCAGAAGAGCAATATAGTGTTCTCCATTATTAGGAGCAGTAATAGTAACTGACAAATCTTCATTTGTTGTAACAACAATCGAAATATTATCAGAGCCGGTTACACCTGATTTAGTTGCATAGATTGTAATTAAATTAGTACCTACGGATAGGTCAACAGATATATCAAAGGATGTTGCCGAAGTAAGAGTACCACCGGCTGTCGTAATAGAATTTGACCAGACAAGAGAATCAGGAATTAGATTAACCGTACCGACAATATTTGTGGAATGAGGACCGATATTAACGGTATAGTCGCTACCGCCATTAGGATCAGTAATTGTAACAACAGGAACTTCCGGTTCCTGATTATTGATAGTGATTTGTGCCGGGGCCGAATCAACATCATTGCGTTTGGCGCGAACTACCAAAATGTTATTTCCGCGAGCTAATACAACAGCTGCGACATCCCACGTACCACTAACAACATTTGCGGAATATTCAGTTGCAGTAGTAGTATTTGATAAAATAACAGTTGAACCGGCAGTAACCGTACCATCAACAGGAACAGTCATATTAACAGCGCCGTTAGTGTTATATGTACCGCTTGAAACCGGGTTGACAAAAGCAACAGTTGGCGGTTCGTAAACATAGAAGGTTCTTGTTCCGGAAGGTGCGGAAGTGTTTCCGCTTCCAACATCATCAG
>QMOL01000153.1 GCA_003648225.1 Chlamydiota bacterium | reverse complement strand
GAGCCTATTTTCACACCTTCAACTAAAGCCGAATCCGGACATGACGAAAATATACCTTTTGAAAAGATGGTTGAAATCATAGGTGAAGAACTTGCTACAGAAGTCCGCAATGTCAGTCTGGCATTGTATTCTTCCGCGCGTGATCACGCTAAGAATCGTGGAATAATACTTGCCGACACAAAATTTGAATTTGGTCTTGTGGATGGAAGATTAACATTAATAGATGAAGTTCTCACGCCCGATTCTTCAAGGTTCTGGCCATTAGATGTTTATGAACCCGGGAAATCGCAGCCGTCTTTTGACAAGCAGTTTGTAAGAGATTATTTAAGTTCATTGGATTGGCATAAAGAGCCTCCTGCCCCTGAACTTCCGGAAGGAATCATCAAAAAGACACGTGAAAAGTATTTCCAGGCATTAGAACTATTAACAAAATAATAATCATAATTAGAAAATAATGAAACAAAAGAATCTTAAAGAGACATTAAAAAAGAACAGACCTGAAAATGCGCCTGAGTTGGGTAGTCCGATGTTTAAATCAATAATAATATGGGTTTTAATCGCATTTACCGTAGTTATGGCATTACAAATTTATTTAAAAAAGCAGAAGCCGACACTAAAAATACAGACGTCTGATTTTATTAGACAAATCGAAAATACTAACATTATATCAGTTGCTTTTACTTCTGGCAGTATTGTAGTTAAAGGAGAAATAAACGTCAATCCGAAAGATCCGTCAATCAAGCCGGAATGGATAGAGCAATTTAAATTAAAGTCGCCAAAAAAGATGATGTTCACGACGACAATTGTTGACGGAGCCGACTCGCAAGCTGAATTAGCCAAAAAGTTAGACGCGTTAAATATTAATTACGAGACGCTTCCTTCAAACGATTTTTGGAAAATGATTATCAGTTCTTTTCTGCCAATAATTCTTATAGTTCTGGTAATTGGTTTTTTCATTAACAGGCAAATGAAACGTGGAATGGGAATGGCAATGACTTTTGGAAAGAGCCGTGCGAAAAAGAATAAAGATAAAAGCGAAATTACTTTTAAAGATGTTGCCGGCTGCGATGAGGCAAAAGAAGAAGTTACTGAAATCATTGACTATTTGAAAGATCCCAAGAAATTTGAAAAGCTTGGCGGTAAAATTCCTCGCGGCGTTATGTTAATGGGCCAACCCGGAACAGGAAAAACATTACTCGCTAAAGCTGTTGCCGGTGAGGCGGATGTTCCTTTCTTTTCAATAAGCGGTTCTGATTTTGTAGAAATGTTTGTCGGCGTAGGTGCATCACGCGTGCGCGACCTTTTTGAACAAGGCAAGCACAACGCTCCCTGCATAATTTTCGTTGATGAAATAGATGCCGTTGGCAGACTTAGGGGAGCAGGTCTCGGCGGAGGTCACGATGAACGTGAGCAAACGTTGAACGCGCTCCTCGTTGAGATGGACGGGTTCAATGCCAACGATGGCGTAATTATCGTTGCGGCAACAAACCGGCCTGACGTACTTGATCCGGCTCTACTTCGCCCCGGCAGGTTTGATCGTCAAATTGTAATTGATATGCCTGACCAGAAAGGTCGTGAAGAAATTTTGAATATTCATGTCCGGAAAATCAAACTCCATGAGAAAGTTGATTTATCAAGAATTGCGAGAGGAACTCCGGGATTCTCAGGTGCCGAACTCGCTAATCTTGTCAATGAAGCGGCATTAATGGCGGCTAGAAATGATAAAGAAAACGTTGAGCATGAATTTTTTGAGGAAGCTCGCGATAAAGTCCGCTTCGGCCGTGAAAGGAAAAGTAGAAAGATGGACGAAAAAGATAAACGCAGAACAGCTTGGCATGAAGCAGGCCACGCGCTTGTTACAGTTATGATTCCCGAGTGTGAGCCGATTCACAAAGTAACAATAATTCCTCGTGGCATTGCTTATCTTGGAGCTACCATGCAACTTCCGGAAAAAGACAAGTATCATTACACAAAAAATGAATTTAAAGCACAGCTTGCGACCTTTATGGCTGGTAG
This sequence comes from Chlamydiota bacterium, assembly GCA_003648225.1. Taxonomy (GTDB): domain Bacteria; phylum Auribacterota; class UBA3054; order UBA3054; family B51-G9; genus B51-G9. The sequence goes on along the minus strand of QMOL01000153.1, from coordinate 4,991 downwards.
AATTGCCGAAAAGTTAGTATTTGATGATGTTTCTTCAGGCGCGAGTTCAGATATTAAATATGCTACCGAAATCGCCAGAAAAATGGTTTGCGAATGGGGCATGAGTGACTCAATGGGGCCTCTCGCTTACGGCAGTCGAGAAGAGCATATTTTTCTCGGTAAAGAAATTGACAGGCACAAAGATTACAGCGAAGAAACAGCTAGAAATATTGACCAGGAGATCAGAAATATTATTGACGAAGCCGAAGCGAAAGCCACTCAAATTTTAACTGAGCATAGAGATAAGCTTGATGCCATTGGCGAAGCTCTCATGAAATATGAAGTTATTGACGGCGATGAAGTTGACATTATTATGAAAGGAGATGAAATAACTCGTGAAGTTGAAATTGAAGCACCGAAAGACGTTTTAGACACTTCAGATACGGAAGAATCTAAAGCTGCCGATAAAGATACAGGAGATATTCAATCTGACGACAAGTAATCTGATTAGTAATTAAATCATTATGAATTGGTCAATCCGCGACAATTCTATTTCGCTTGAAAGCCCTGTTGTAATGGGCATTTTGAATGTTACACCCGACTCGTTTTACGATGGCGGGGAAAATATTAATCCGGATGTTGCTTGCGAAACAGCCGTTCAAATGAAAAAAAACGGTGCGGATATAATTGATGTTGGTGGTGAATCTTCGCGCCCCGGCGCGAAACCTGTTTCCGCGGAAGAAGAATTGCGGCGTGTAATTCCGGTCATTGAAAAGTTATCGTCTTTAATCAATTTGCCGATTGCGATTGACACTTATAAAGCTGATGTTGCCGAAAAGGCGATTAATGCCGGAGCGTCAATCGTAAATGACATAAGCGCGATAAGTGATCCGGAAATGGCATTTGTTGTAAAAAAATATTCCGCGGGAATTATTTTAATGCACAAGCACGGCGATCCGGAAACGATGCAAAACAATCCGCTTAACAAAAGCGATGTGTTAGAGTGTGTAATAAGTTTTTTAGAAAGTCGAGTTCAGCAAGCGATTAATTCAGGCATTAAAAAGGAACAAATTGTTATTGATCCCGGAATTGGTTTCGGAAAAACATTTGCAGCCAATGAATTTTTAATTAATAATATTGATAAACTTAAAACATTAGGCTGCCCGATTTTGATTGGCGCGTCAAGAAAAAAGTTTATAGGTGAAATAACAGATCGGATGCCGAACGAAAGACTCGCCGGTTCGATTGCAGCTAACATAATATCATATTTGCGTGGTGCAATAATTTTCAGAACTCACGATGTGAAAGAAACAACCGAAGCCCTGAGTGTTGCAGAAGCAATTTTATTGAACAATTAAATAAACTTAGCGCTCAATAATCAACATTAAAATGAGCATCTGTGTCCTCGGGAAAGAAATTAAAAATTGAATTTAAGATGGTTCAACAACACATAATACATATTTCACCTGAATTTTCTCTTCTTGAAGGAGAATCTCACTTCAAAAGAATACGAAGTGAAAAAATTTCTAATGTCCTGATTGACTGTTCTGCGGTTTCCATATGGCCATCTTCAGCCTGCGCGTTCCTTGCGGATTTTATAAAAAGACTTAATCATAGAAATATCAAATGGTCATTAAACAGCATTCCTGAAGACACTCTTAAAACAATAAATTTTATGCTTTACAGAAAACCGGCGGCCACACATCTCATCAAAAAAGATGAAATTCCGGTTGTTGATGATACGTTAAGCTGGGTTGTAACATCATGGCATAATATTGTAAGCACAGTTAAATTACTTGAGGACATAACTTTTTGGACACTGCTCGGGCCTTTCTTTAAGCACGGATTTCGTTATTCGCGAACTCTCTTTGAGATTTCCGAACGGGGAATGCGCTCGCTTGGCATTGTCGCACTTGTTGCAGGAATAATGGGTCTTATTCTTGCTATCCAGGCTGCAGCCCAGCTGCAGAATTTCGGAGCGACTATTTACATTGCCAACCTGGTAGGAATGGCAATTGTTAGAGAATTAGGTCCGTTGCTTGCCGCGCTTTTAACTGCCGGCAGAAGCGGGTCGGCAATTACCGCCGAGCTTGGTTCTATGGTCGCTTCAGAAGAGATGGACGCTCTCCGGGCGATGGGTGTAAGTGTAACAAAATATATTGTAGTTCCAAAATTTGTAGCTCTTTTTGTTGCTCTGCCATGTTTAACCATTTTTGCTGATGTAATTGGAATAACAGGCGGTTATTTATTTTCAACAATTCAACTTGGGATTCCGAGCAGTCATTATATTGACCAAACCATTCAGGCGATCAGCGCAAATGATGTTATGATTGGTCTTATAAAAAGTATTGCTGACGCAATTATTATTGCCAGCATTGCTGTACATCAAGGATTAAACACTTCAGGGGGCGCTGAAGGAATAGGCAGGTCAACGACCAAAAGTGTTGTGCATTCGATTATTTTCATTGCTATTGCTCATTTATTTTTCACAATATTATTTTATTTCACAGGCCACACACTTAAATTTAATGTATGAATAAAAAAACTGTTATAGAAGTTAAAAATCTTATCACTTCATACGATGATAATGTCGTTCTCGATAATATTTCCTTTTCTACTCATGAAGAAGAAATCTTCGCCGTGCTCGGCGGCAGCGGATGCGGGAAAACCACACTTCTAAAACATTTGCTTGGGCTGCTACGTCCCGATGCCGGTTCAATCTCAATTCTGGATTTTGATATTACAAAAGCCAACGATGATGAAATGCAGCCTCTTAGAGAACAAATTGGCATGGTCTTTCAGGGAGGTGCTTTATTCAATTCAATGACACTTGCTGAAAATGTTTCTCTTCCACTTGAGGAATATACCGATTATTCCACCCGTGTTATTAGAGACATTGTTGACTGGAAACTTCATCTTGTCGGCCTTGACCACGCAAGAGACTATCTGCCGGCAGAGCTTTCAGGTGGAATGAAGAAGCGTGCCGCGATCGCTCGAGCGATGGTAATGGACCCGAAGCTTTTATTTTTTGATGAGCACACTACCGGTCTCGACCCGATTATGGCTGCCGAACTTGACAGAATAATTGTCCGCTTACGTGATGAACTTAATATAACAGTCGTTGTTGTAACACACGATTTAACAAGTATAAGAAGAATTTCCGACCGCGCGATTATGATAGCCGACGCTAAAATAATCGCGTCAGGTACGATCAAAGAAATGGAGCAAAGTGGAGATTCAAGAGTAATTAATTTCTTTATGCAACATGATAAGGAAGAGCAATTGATATAATTAGAAGTTAGAAATTATATTTAAACATTAAACATCAAATTACTATGGCTATTAGACGATCTGATAAAATTAAAGCTGTGTTTTTTATCTTTGTAACAACTACATTGTTCGCTACTTTGATAATAACTCTTGTCGGCACTCAATGGATGAAAAAGCAAGATAAATATTATGTCGAATTTGACGAAGCGGTCAAAGGTCTTAAAATCGGCTCTCTTGTCAGATATCACGGTGAGGAAGTCGGCAAAGTAGTTGACATAAAGTTTGATCCTACATCTGCACGGACAAAGATTTCAATGGACATTGCGCCGCACACAATGATTAAGGAAGACAGTATTGCAACTATCGAAGTTGATTCCTTTATAATCGGCAGCAAATCAATAATGATTACTCCCGGCTCCGCTAATTCCCCCTTATTAAAGCCGAATGATCCGAATATATTAATTGAGAGTGCGAAATCAAGTTTTCAGAAGTTTTCATCACAAATTGTTGATATTTCTCAGCAAGCCGGAGTTCTGATTGACAATATCAACAGTGTTTTTACACCTGAAAATGCTCAGTCGGTTTCATCAATTTTATGTCAAATTGATATTTTTATGGCTACTAATTCCGCGTTATTTGTTAAAACTGTTGACAAGTTCAGATTATCACTTATTGAATTAGATAAAACTGTGAATGCTGCAAACAATCTTATGCGGCAAAACCAGAATAACATTAATATAACCATAAATAATCTTAGAATCGCAACAGATAGTTTAAATGAATTTCTTGATAAAATTAACCGACAGCCCGCATTATTAATTCGTGGCGCGAAACAAGAAAAGGAGAATTGGAACAATGAATAAAACAATATCAACCATAATCATTTTTTTACTCGCCGCGCTTATTGGCGGATGTACTTCTGTAGAAATTCCTAAAGTTACAAAATACTCTCTTGAAACTCCCGCGACTGAAAATAATAAAATTAAAAATATCAGTATCGCTGTTCAACATGTGCGTGGTCGTGCAGAGTATGACAGAAAAAGCTTAGCAATCAGTCCGGCAAAATATGTAATGGATTCATACTCAACTGCTCAATGGGCTGAGAGTCCATGTAATATGTTAACCGATAATATTATTGCTTATTTATCAAAAAAGTTTGACTACGTCAGTTCATTCCCGCGTAATTATAACGATAATATTGATTATATTATTTCAGTTTATATAGACAAACTGACTCAGGTAAAGCGCGATGATAAATGGTTTGCCGACTTAATTTTACACTACGAAATCATTTCCGCAAAGACAAAAAAAATCATAAAAAACAACTGGTTTAGAGAAAAAATCGAATTGAATGATTCTTCAGTCCAAACTTATGTCAGCGCGCAAAACTCATCTATCGGTAAATTTATGCTGCAGTTAGTTTCTGAAATTAATAGAAATCAATAAATCAAATACTAGCTTGATAAAACGGATCGTATCACCAACAGGGTGAATATGACTTGAATGATCTTCTGCATAAATTGTGCTGATTGTCACCTCAGTCACCTTAAATCCTTTTCGCGCGATCTGGTAAAGTATTTCAGTATCAACTTCAAAATTAGATTTTGTAAGCTGCAGACTTTCGACAGCCCTTCTTGATAATAATCTATAACCGCATTGTGTATCCGACAATTTAACACCACATAATTTAGAGACGATTTTTGACATAATCTGATTTGTCAAACGGCGAATTAACGGCATTC
>QMOL01000152.1 GCA_003648225.1 Chlamydiota bacterium | reverse complement strand
CGGACAGAAATCCGCGTATGCCTGCTCCGGTTATGTCATCCGGTAAAATTTTCCATCAGGGCTTTAACAGAATAATCGCAATTGACTCATATAACGGTTTTATTTACTGGTCTATGGAAATCCCGGAAATCATTCGTGTGAATATGCCGAAAGATGGGAGTGTGATGTGCGCTGACGCGACGGGATTATTCATAGGTTATAAAAATACTTGCCTGCATATCGATGGACAGTCAGGTCAAATTTTACAAATGTATGAAATAGATAATCCGGATTATGAATGGGGATACGTCGCGCGCGCAAATAATAAACTGTACGGAACGGCTCAATATAAAGGCGCGCACTATAATAATATTTGGGGAAATAGTTCTTGGTATGAACAAAAATCCGGCAATCAAACTTATAAAGTGTGCAGTAAAGAAATCTTCGCTTGCAATACAAATACAAAAACACGGGTGTGGACTTATTCCGATGGCGTAATAATTAATTCTACAATTACTGTCGGCAGTAATAGAATTTATTTTGTTGAAAGTCGTAATCCAACCGTTAAAAACTTTGATTCCGGGAAAATCGGCTTGACAGAACTTTGGAATGATCAATACCTTGTCGCTCTTGACCTTGACACAGGAGCGAAATTGTGGGAACAAGCTATTAATACCGAAGACGGCATTGATGTCTTTTATATGCAATATACCGATGAAAAACTTTTTATTACCGCTTCACGCGATAAATATTATGTTTACGCGTATAACGCGAGAAACGGCTCGGCAATATGGAACGCAAACCACGCTTGGCATCATTCCGACCATAGCGGACACCAGCAGCACCCGGTTATTGTAGGTGATAAATTTTATCTTGTGCCAAACAGTTATAATATTAATTCCGGAACAAGAACTTCCAATGATATTGGTGTGCATAATAAATGCGGAACGTATTCCGCTTGCGAAAATGTTGTCCTTTATCGCGGCGATGCAAGTATTAATATGGTGATGCAGGATGTCTCTTCCGGCGGCGGCGGTGGCAAAAGCTCATGGAAATGGCTCAGAGATTCTTGCTGGCTGAGTATGATCTTCGGAGGGCAGATGATCCTCGCTCCGGAAGGCGCAGGCGGCTGCAGTTGTAACGGGTGGATTAACACCTCACTTGGCTTCGTGCCGGAAGATTAAAAAATGAATACAAAAATTAATAATGTTCACACTAAAATAAATATGCGAAATCTTATAATTTCTCTTATCTTTTTTTCTGCAGTCGCTTCCGCTGATGATTGGTCAACCTATATGCACGATAATTCAAGAAGCGGCTCGTCTGCCGATCCGGTAAACATTAATGATCTTGATCTGGGATGGAAATTTACTCCCTCAGCACCTCCAATGATCGCTTGGGACGGCGGAATGCCTTGGGACGCGTGGCGGTCTCCGTCTGAAGCTGCCGCTGTGCGCAGCACTCCGATGCGTGACTTTGATTTTGTAAATTTTGTTACCGTTCAAAACGGACAACTCTTTTTCGGCTCGTCTGTTGATGATTCCGTTCATTGCGTCGACGCAAGATCCGGTACCGAAAAATGGGCTTTTACAACTGACGGTCCGGTAAGATTTCCACCAACTATTTTTAATAATAAACTTTATTTCGGATCGGACGATGGATACGCTTATTGCATAGATGCCTCAACCGGAACGCAAATCTGGAAATATACACCGGAAATTCCAAATCGCTTAATCGCTAATAATGGAAAATTTGTTCCTATGCACCCAATCAGAACCGGTGTCGCAATTTACGACGATAAAGCTTATTTTGCTTCTTCCCTTGTTCCCTGGAAAAATTCTTACCTTTGTGCACTTAATGCGGATACGGGAACGGAAATTTATAAAGTATCAGGTGGAACTACTCCTATGGGAGCTTTGCTCGTTTCTTCCTCAAGAATTTATATTCCGCAGGGCAGATTGCCTCCGGCTGTTTTTAATCGCTCTAACGGATCATCAGCCGGAAACGCCGGGTCTTACGGGCAAGGCGGCTGCTACGCTCTTCTTACAAGTGACCCCGCTCCTCGGTTCTCTTACGGTTGGGGAAAGCAACACGCTAACGGTTATGACCTTTATGAATACAATGCGGACACTCTCGCGTCGGTTTCGGAACATCTTAACGGAAGACATTTAATTGTAAAAAACGGAATGGCTTATTTACTTACCGATACAACTTTATCGGCAATTAATCGAAGCAATAATAACACTGTTTGGTCGGTGAATACTGATTGTGTTCATTCGTTGATTTTAGTTGATAATGTTCTCTTCGCCGGCGGATTTAATAAAGTCGTTGCTTACAGCATATCTAACGGCTCGGAATTAAAAACTATTAGTGTTAAAGGAACAGCCCGCGGACTCGCGTATTCCGGACAACGCCTTTTTGTTAGTACGGATAACGGTTCAATTTATGCCCTCGGCGAAGCACAAAATCCTATAGTTAATAATCTTCCCGCTTCAAATATTACGGATGTTTCCGCTAATTTTAACGGCGAACTTTCATCGACAGGACAAGCTCCGACTTCGGTTATCCTCTATTGGGATACAGTTGACCATGGAACAAACACCGATTGGGCTAACTTCGTTTATTTCGGTCTATGTCCTCCCGGAAATCTCTCAACAAATATTTCCGGCTTAAATCCGAAAACTACGTATTACTATACTTATTGTGCTTCAAACTCTTTCAGTAAAGTCTTTGCTGATAACTCTGAAACATTTAAAACTTACGGCATACCGAAAATTAATAACGCAAACGGAGCAAATAATATCGGCGTGTCTGCCGCACAACTTAACGCTAATTTAACCGAAGGTATCTCCGCGGATGTTACTTTCTATTGGGGTTCCACTGACGGCGGAACTACTCCGGCCAATTGGCAATTCTCACAAACGGTCAGCAATGCGAACGAAGGTCTTATTTCTTATAATCTTTCTTCATTATTGAAAACTTCTGTTTATTATTATACTTCTTACGCTTTGAATTCTTACGGTTCCGGTTGGTCTCCGTCAAGTTCTTATTTTAAAACAAAACTTAATATTGATGACGGTTGGGCATATAAAATTATAATTAACTTCCCGGGATATAATAAATCATCTGCTTTAACTAATTTCCCCGCACTCGTTGTCTTAAATGAAGGCATTTCAGGATTTAAATATAGCGATTTCGCCTCATCAACCGGTGGCGATCTGCGATTTCTTAATTCCGATGCAACTGAATTCCTTAACTTCGAAATTGAAAAATGGGACACTTCAGGCGATTCTTATGTCTGGGTGCAGGTTCCACTACTTTATAATGAAATGAACGGCATTAATGCCGCATGGGGAAATCCAAATGAAACTAACTTGCCACCCTATACCTCTGATGGCTCTACATGGTCAGAAAAGTATGCCGGAGTTTGGCACCTTAATCATACTGACAATGTTTGTCACGATTCTTCTCCAAATGCGAATAACGGAGGCTATAATGATGTGACTCATGTTTCAAACGGGAAAGTTGACGGCGCAGACGATTTTAACGGTTCAACCTCTTTTATTAACACTCCAAGCCCTTCTAATTTACGACCAATAAGGGATATTACAGTTTCACTTTGGATAAATCCGGACGCGGCTATGATTAATTGGGCTTGTCCGCTTGCTAATGCATGGGATAACGGCAACAATGAATCCGGTTACTCAATTTCTTATGTTAATAATAAACTCAGATTCCTGATTAAAACAGCGAGTATGGCCGATAACGCTTGGAACTCTAATCCGGGTTACAATATTGCTGTCGGTTCGTGGCAACATATCGCGGGAACTTATGACGGCTCGACTATTCGTTATTATGTTGATGCTGTACAAAAAGAAACACGTCATGCAACAGGAAATCTTAATTGGAATTATTCGCCGCAAGGCCTTTATATAGGTAAATTCCACGACGATAGCGAAGACGATTATTATGACGGGAAAATTGACGAAGTGAGAGTATCTTCCGTCGCGCGATCGGCTGATTGGCTCTGGGCGGAGCAACAAACAATGGCTGACAATTCTATGTTTACAACTTATGTGATTCCCGAACCGAGTTTCTTTTCCGTCTTTTTCTTTTCCGTACTCTCTTTTTTTAAAAATTTGTGAATTATGTCCTCACCGGTTAATTGGTGATTACAGACGTGAATATGATAAAGTCGCCTTGAATGTCTGACTCCTTGGGAATAATCTCACTTTCTCACAACGGTTTGGCTTGTATATCAAAAAACAGTCAATGTCATGAAGCAATTAATGATGTAATAAATTGGTATCACAAATACCCTGATAACTGGAAAAAAATATGAAAACTATATTTAAAATATTCCTTCTTATATCCACTTTTATCTCTAATGTATCTTGTGCAGATAATCATTCTCAGATTGTAAAAAAAAAATCTGAAAACCCAATATATCTTTTTGATGTTACAGGTCTTATAAATGTAAACCAAACTGATGTTGAAAAAAAATGGGACACCGCTCATCTTCTCGCCGCAATCCAAGGCATTGTAAACAGAGATGAACCAACTCTTTTTATCAGGTTTATGAAAGATACCGATGATTTCTGGTGGAATCAACTTCGACAAAATGGGGAATGGCTCGACGGCAGACAAGTTGTAAAATTTAAAAAATTGAAACAACTCCTAAACCATTTCAGAAGTGATTTCAAAGGCGTTGTTGTTTATGACCCGAAAGTTCCGGCAACCTGTAACTTAGCTTCTACAATCGCCGGAGTTGAAGACCGGCTTCCGCTTCGTTACGACAAAAGCAAGGATTCGATATATTCGATGGTTATGAAGATGAATTATTATAAGGATGTGAAAAAACTTATTAATAATGACGGGTCGTCCATGTTTACCGGAAAAGGTTTTATTCCAGGAACAACGGTTTCATCTTCCGGCAGCGCGAAGAATGACGTTTACTTATGGGGAAAAATCAATTATATCGACAAAGGGTTGTGCAGCAAAGAATATATGGCATATTATATCGATTCGTACTGGTTGAAAGAACCCGGTGAATTTAGTAAAAACACTTTATTTAATCACGATATTTTTATAAGTCAAAAAGCTTTTTTCTTTGACCTCGATCCCTGGGAAGATGAAGCTCCGGTAGATGACCCGAATCAAAAGCCGGGAACCGATTCCGCCACAATGAAAAAATTATTGAAATCTTTTAATAAAGCATCTGGAAATAAAATTTTTACTATCGCAGGGTTTACTCCGTGGGACAGGAAATATACAGACTTCGGGAAATCAGGCGGGAAACATGGCGGCGTTGCCACTGAGTGGCATTACGCGAAAATCATCTCCGAATACAACGGAGTGATGGATGCTGACGCACCGGGATTAAACGGGATGGTTAACGCGTCATTTTACTCACATTATCCATTAAAAGATTATTACGAACAAAACAAAAAGCCAACAGTTGAGGATTTAAAAAAGAAAGGATATATTTCTGCAAACGGCGATGTTAAACAAATGGCTTTCGTGCTTGTTTATATGGGCGATTATGATTCCGCGGCGTGGATGAACAGAATTGTTCCTAATATGTGGAAAGACCCTGAACACGGGAAAATTATCGGAACCTGGGCTTTTAATCCAAATTTATCTTATAGAGTTCCTCATGTCTTTGATTATGTAAGAACGCATAAATCCTCAAATGACTGGTTTATGTCGGGTGATTCCGGCGCGGGTTATCTAAATCCGGGAATGCTTCTCAAAAAAAATAGAAAAAATGGCCTGCCGGACGCGATTGACAAATGGAAGATCTGGAATAAAAAATATTTTAAAAAATTCGACCTTGAAGTTACAGGATTTATAATTGACGGTGCATCTCCAGGACAAAATTCAGCATGCCTTGACGCGTATAAAGAATTTTCCCCGGTGGGTATTATCGGACAGAAATTACCGGCTTTTATGGGAATTCATAAAAATATGCCGTATATTAAAATGGCAACCGACTTGCCCGGTAATTCCTTTGAAGCAGGGAAAAGAATCGCGGGAATGACAGGCATCAAACCTGCCTTTCTTCCGGTGAGAACTGTATTAAAAACTCCGACTTGGCACGCGGAAATGATGAGAAGCGCGCAAGAAAACTCACAATCTGAAATAGCTTTTGTTGACCCGTACACATTTTTCACACTCCTGAAAATTCATCTTAAAAGTATTAATAATACTGCCGGAAAAGCTAAAAAATATGTTTACTGGAGTCATGGAAGATGTGATGAACTGTCACCTATCTCTTTCAATGATGGAATTTTTGAAATAAAAGAATATGACAACGTAAAAACAGTTTATCAATCAGCTGATGATGTTCAGTATATTTATTTTCAGATTGAAAACGGATTCGCAAAGAAATTCGCGAACGGAAAACATGACGCGGAAATCCAAATAACTTTGTTTGACAATAAAAAAGGAAAAGTAGGAATCACTTATGACGGAATTCAGGATGGCGAATCAAAAGCTTATATTGATTTGGAAAATTATAAATATTTAAAAGGTAAAAAGAAATGGACAAAAATAACTTTTAAATTAAAAACTCCTCTCTTTAAGCACAGAGAAAACGGCAACACGGATTTTCGTTTGATAAATTTCGGCACGGATTTGATTATTAAAAACGTTGTCATAAAACAAAAGTAATTATTTGGTTACACTATCAGCCCGCAGAAAAATATTTTTTGTATCTCAAAAATTGAAAACCGGATTCCGCTAAAACTTCCTGAAATCCCCGAATTCATAATGGGAAGTGGGAATTCTCCTTATGTTGAATATACCGGAACCGGACTTTACAAACTCAAGCAAATTTCTCCCACGGAAATAAAATCCGGAAACATTTACTTTCTTAATAAAATATGAAAACTAAAAAAATTTACAGCGTAGGTTCACGGCACAATGAAGAATGTTATAACGCCGTGCTGAATTATTCATCATCTTCTAATGCGATTGCTTATTTGAAAGTTAATGGCTGCAGAGAGTCACTGATTTACAAGAATTCACCGGATG
>QMOL01000151.1 GCA_003648225.1 Chlamydiota bacterium | reverse complement strand
ATGCTCCCTTCTGTTAATGAATATGTGCGAAAAAAGACCGGCAATTAGAATCATTTCAAAAACTATTAAGAATATTAAGATTGCTTTTATCATATTTATATTTAGGACGTTGGGGACAACGTCCCTCCATTGAAGAAGGATCGGCAAAATTTGCAAATAACTACCAACTATCACTCTACAAATGCCGAAATGGTCAAAATCTTTGATTTTACAACCATTCCGAGCATCCTCGTAAAATTAGACAAATCAAAGATTTGTAATTTTTCGGGACTATGAATTTCCTTACAACTTCACAATCTTCTTATTTTTAATTCCTTGCGTCGCGTTGCGAGTATCAACAACAAGTTTGGCGTTTTTGACTACTGCTTTATAATCAATATTTGAATGAGCGGTTAAAATGACAACACAATCCTGTGATTTGATAAGTTTATCGCTGTACACTTTCGATTTGATAATTCCACCGTCCCATTTGAACTGGGGAACGTAAGGGTCATGATAACTTACTTTCGCGCCGCGACTTTCAAGATACTCGTAAACATCAAGTGCGGGAGATTCACGCAGATCATCAATATCTTTTTTATAAGCCATTCCAAGAATAAGGATTTTAGATTTTTTAATTGATTTTGCTTTGTCGTTAAGTGCATCACTGATCAACGCGATAACATATTCCGGCATTGAAGAATTAACTTCATCGGCGAGTTCGATAAACCGCGCCTTATAATCGAGAGTTTTCAATTTCCAGGAAAGGTACAACGGGTCGATAGGAATACAATGTCCTCCGAGCCCCGGTCCCGGATAAAACGGCATAAAGCCGAATGGTTTTGTTGCCGCGGCATTAATAACTTCCCACACATCGACATCAAGATATTTGCACATAATGGCGATTTCATTTGCGAGACCGATATTAATACTTCTGAAAGTATTTTCGAGAAGCTTTGTCATTTCGGCAGCAGTGCACGAAGAGACAGGAATTATTTTTTCTATTACGGTGCTATAAAGTTCCGCGGCAATTTTAGTGCATGTTTTTGTAACTCCACCAACAACTTTAGGCGTATTGTGAGTTTGGTAAACCGGGTTACCGGGGTCAACACGTTCAGGTGAGAAAGCGATAAAAACATCTTCACCGACTTTCAAACCTTTTTCTTCCATTAATGGAATAATAAGTTCATTTGTGCTGCCTGGGTAAGTTGTGCTTTCAAGTACGAAAAGTAGCGGTGATTTTACGTGAGGAAGGATCGCGTCGCGGGCGGCGAGCATATAAGAGATATCCGGGTCGCCTGTTTTGCCGAGAGGAGTTGGCACACAGATTGACACGCAATCGATTTTTTTCATAGTTGCGAAGTTGGTTGTCGCGATAAGTTTACCTGATTTCACAAGTGATTTCATTAATTTGCTATCAACATCATCGATATAATTCTGCCCTTTATTAATTTTTTTCACTTTATCGGCACTAACGTCAATTCCGGTAACATCAAAACCTGCATTGGCAAATTCAACAGCGAGTGGCAAGCCTACGTAACCGAGTCCCACGACGGCGATTTTAGCGGATTTATTTTGTATTTTTTTTTGTAAAGTTTCTGATTTTTTCATATTTATAATCATGTTTTAGGTTTATATTAGCCACGTCCGACACGAATTTCACTAATTTTCACGAATATGAATAAATTTTGTTATTATACCTATTTTAATTTTTCGTGATAATCTGTGTCCGTGTATACGCCGGATTCCCAATAATTGGTGTCAAGTTATTTAAAGTACGGATTTAAAATAATTTATTGTACGTTTCAATCCATCTTCAAGATTGATTTTAGGTTCCCAGCTCAATTTTTCTTTCGCGAGAGAAATGTCCGGTTTACGCTGCATCGGATCATCCTGCGGCAAAGGTTTATTGATTATTTTTGAATTTGAATTTATGAGTTTAATAATTTTTTCCGCAAGTTCGAGGATAGTGAATTCGCCTGGATTTCCGAGATTTACCGGTCCGGTAAAATCATCTTTATTCATCATTTTAATAATTCCGTCAACAAGATCATCAACGAAACAAAAAGAGCGGGTTTGCGCACCGTCGCCATAGACAGTGATATCATCTCCCTGCAATGCCTGAACGATAAAATTAGAAACAACGCGACCATCATTCGGCAGCATTCTATCACCGTAAGTATTAAAGATTCTGATTATTTTAGAATCAACGTTATTTTGTTTACGATAATCATACATTAAAGTTTCGGCGACACGTTTTCCTTCATCGTAACAGCTGCGCACACCGATGCAATTAACATGTCCCCAGTAATCTTCTTTTTGGGGATGAACTTTCGGATCACCGTAAACTTCTGAAGTAGAAGCCTGAAGGATTCTTGCTTTCACACGTTTTGCGAGGCCGAGCATATTAAGAGCGCCAAGTATTGACGTTTTAACGGTTTTGACGGGATTATACTGATAAAAGCCCGGTGAAGCCGGACAGGCGAAATTATAAATCTGATCCACTTCGAGTAAAATTGGTTCTGTAACATCGTGTCTAATAATTTCGAACCGCAAATTATTGCGCAAGTGATTTATATTTTCCTTTCTGCCGGAAAAGAAATTATCAAGACAGATTACTTCGTTACCCTGTTCAAGCAGCGTTTCGCAAAGGTGGCTGCCGATAAATCCGGCTCCTCCGGTTACAAGAATTCGTTTATTGCTCATAATTTTTATTTGTTAATTTTATTTATTCTTCATGATTTAACTGGTCTTATTTTCTACATTCCGAGCATATCTTCCATTGTGTAAATTCCCGGTTTTTTCCCCACGAGAAATTTTGTCGCGCGCAATGCCCCTTTGGCAAATGTGTTCCGGCTGCTTGCTTTGTGCGTCAGTTCAATTCTTTCGCCATCGGCAGCGAAAACGACAGTATGGTCGCCAACAACATCTCCACCGCGCAACGAATGAACAGCGATTTCGCCTTTTGGCCGAGCACCTGTATTGCCCTTGCGACCGTAGATTCTTTTTTCATTTTTTTTCAACCCGCGACCTTCTTCAACGAGTTCGGCTAATTTCACGGCAGTCCCGCTTGGCGCGTCTTTTTTATGGTGGTGATGCATTTCCACAATTTCTATATCATAATTTTCGTCGAGAATTTTCGCTGATTTTTTTGCGAGAGCAAAAAGCAGATTCACACCGACACTAAAATTCGGCGCGTGAATTACAGGTATTTTTTTTGATGCGGCTTCAATTGCTGTTCGTCCCGGTTCATTGACAGCGGTAGTTCCAAAAACGGCGGCAATATTCATAGTTTCGTAAATTGCGAGGCGGGATATTATTCCGTCAGCAAGGGCGAAATCGATTACCGCGTCAGCATTTTCACAAGCTGATTTTAAATCAGCGGTGATTAAAGTTCCGTTTGGCTCAATACCGGAAACGATTCCGGAATCTTGGTCTATAAGCGGGCATTGCGGAATATCTACCGCGCCAATTACTTTCATATTTTCCATTTCGGCTGCGCAAGCGATGAGTCTTTTCCCCATTCGACCTGCTGCGCCGCAGATACAGATATTCATATTAAGCTCCTAAATTAAATATTAAATAATCAATACGCCACGGGCGCACTTTTAAAGCAGAAATTTTCAATTATAAAGTTTTGAACTTCAAGATTGATTATTTAAATTATCATTCTATCATCATTTCTTCCATTATTTTTTCTACTACTGTTTCAGGTGATATTTCCGCCATACAAGTTTCATTATTCGGGCATTTTCTTTTATAGCAAGGCGCGCATTTTTTATCAATTGCAATCACATTTTTTTGTTGATTGTAGGGGCCATGCCGCACAGGGTTTGTAGGACCCATTAGCGCAACGACTTTTGCGCCTATTGACACCGCGCAGTGCATTGGTCCGGTATCGGTAGTCAAGACGAGTTTACTTTCTTTACACAGGGCGAATAATTCGCTTAATGATAATTTTCCTGCGAGCGAAACGATTGCGGATTGTTTGCAACCGTTTTCAATTGCGTGAAACATCACTTCTTCAGCGATATGGATTTCGTTTTCCGTACCTGTAAGAAATATTTTCAAGCCTGTTTTTTTATAAAGTAAAGCGGCTGTTTTCCCGAAAAAGTTTGGAGGCCATTTTTTTGTTTCCCATCTTGACCCGACAACGAAAGCGAAGAAATCGTCATCATTAATTTTATATTTCCAGTTTAGCGCGGTAATTTTATCATTTAGTCCGAACCATTTCCATTCAGCGACTGGATTTTCATCGCCGAGTTTTTTTAATGTTTCGAGACAGCAGTCAACAGCATGTATTTTGTTTCGTTTTACATAAACCTTTCTATTATAAAAGATGTGCGCGAATTCACGAGCGTCGGAAAAGCCTATTCGTACAGGTGCGCCGGTAATAAAAGTAAACCATCCGCTTCTGATCAGCCCCTGCAGATCGATAACGACATCATATTTATTTTTTCTAAGTTCAAGTGATATTTTTGAAACGTTATTGATTCCCGAAAAAACGGAATGAAAGTTTTTCCATGCTCCACGTTCGAATTTTATCACCTTATCCAATCCGGCCAATTCTACAAGTTCAGCGTATTCAGAATTAACGAACCAGTGAATTTTGCAATTAGGGAATAGATTTCTCAATCGCGGAACTATAGCAAGTCCGTTAACGACATCTCCAAGCGCGCTTGGTTTTATGACAAGGATTTTCATATTAGTAGGTCAGAAGGTTACCCGGCCTTCTCCGTATTTTTTACAAGCATTGAATTTAGACAGCTTCTATGTCGGTGATTTCGGGTATTTCCGCCTGCAAGGCATCGAGTACAAATCCTTTAAGAGTAATTAATGCTCCCGGGCATCCGCTGCAAGCGCCTTTTAATTTCATTTTAACGATATTTTCGTCTGTAACATCAACAAGGACGCACGATCCGCCGTGAGTTCCGAGGGCTGGATTAATTTTTTCATTTATAATTTTCTGTATTTTTTCTTTCATAACTTGATTCCTATTTGTAATATGTTATAATAAGTAGGTATTAATTATTGTACTGAACAACGATTTTTTTTGCAATAGAAATAAGATTTAGTTTTAATTTAGTTAGTAGCCGGTAGAAATTAGTTAATAGAAAATACTATTACGGACTACGGGCTATGAGCTACAAATTACAGGCGATTGATGTTTTTTAACAACACACTTACACGAAAGAAAGAAGAATTTGTTTCGCTGAATGACCGGCAGGTTTTTATGTACACCTGTGGTCCGACAGTTTACAATTTTGCGCACATCGGGAATTTTCGCGCAAACGTCACTTATGACCTTGTTAAACGGTGGTTAAAGTTCCGTGGTTATACCGTCAAACACGTTATGAACATAACCGATGTTGACGATAAAACCATACGAGACTCTATTGCGGCCGGTATTTCTCTAAAAGAGTTAACCGATAAATATACCGCCGCGTTTATGTCTGACTGTAAAAAGCTGCGAATAATCGCACCTGACATTCATCCTCGCGCGACGGAAAACATTTTTCAGATGATAAGGCTTGTTTGTGAGTTAATTGAAAAAGGATTTGCGTATAAAGCGGCAGATAATTGCGTATATTTTTCAATTTCAAAATTCAAAGATTACGGAAAATTATCTCACCTGAATATGAAAGAATTAAGGCAATGCGATCGTGTAACCAATGATGAATACGATAAAGAAAATGTTTCAGATTTCGCTCTATGGAAAGCATGGACAGAAAATGACGGTGATGTGAAATGGGACAGTCCGTGGGGGCCGGGCAGGCCGGGCTGGCATCTTGAATGTTCAGTTATGGCGCGTGAATTTCTTGCTGACACGATTGATATTCACATGGGAGGTGAGGATTTAATTTTTCCGCATCATGAGAATGAAATTGCGCAAAGTGAAGCGGCGACGGGGAAACCTTTTGTTAAATACTGGCTTCATAACGCGTATCTCCTGGTTGAAGGCAAAAAGATGTCAAAATCCCTCGGCAACTTTTTCACCGCGCGCGACATCATTAAAAAGGGATGGACGGGTCGAGAAATAAGATATGTTTTGCTTTCAACACATTATCGTCGGCAATTAAACTTTACATTTGACGGGCTTCACGCTGCTCGAAGCGCGTTACAGCGTCTTGATGCCTTACGTGAAAAGCTTGATGGCACGAATATTGACGGTAAAGCTTCCGCGGAAGTAATTGAAGCTGTTAAGTTAGCGAGAGAAAAATGGATTATTGCGCTTGATGATGATTTAGACATAAGCGCCGCTTTAGCGTTATTATTTGATTTTGTACGCGAAGCGAACAGATTTATTGAATCAGGTAAAATAAATAAAAGCAGTTCAAAAACAATTTTAAGCTTTCTGGATGATGTGGATGAAATTCTTGATATAAAAAAGTCAGCTGAAGAAATTCCGGAAGGAATTATTAAACTTGCTGAAGAGAGAACGACAGCGAGAAAAGAGAAGAACTGGGCGCGCGCGGATGAAATTCGCAACATATTAAAAGATAAAGGTTACACGATTGAAGACACGCCAGACGGGTCTCGTGCGAAGAAGTTGTAATGATTTACGAAGTTGTAGCCGACCTCGCTAAGGTCGTAATTATTCCGCAGCCAACGGCAGCGGCTACAGAAGCAAAAAAGAATACAACCGATAAAAATGCTGATTAGAAATTATTGAATAACTTTTGCATTCGAAAAAACTACATGAAGAAAAATTCTAAACGAGGTATATTTATAACTATTGAAGGACCGGACGGTTGCGGTAAAAGCACGCAGGCTGATTTTCTCGTTTCTTTTCTCCTGGAAAAGAATCATCGTGTTACTCTCACGCGCGAGCCGGGCGGCTGTTCGATTGGTGAAGAGATACGGGAGATACTCCTCAAGCCTCGTGTTCGACAAGATCTTTCTGACGCGACGGAGCTTTTTCTTTTTGCTGCCGCGCGTGCGCAACATGTCAGCGAGACGATTTTACCGGCAATGAGCATGGGCAACATTGTAGTTGCATCGAGATATATTGACGCGACTACCGCTTACCAAGGGTACGGT
>QMOL01000150.1 GCA_003648225.1 Chlamydiota bacterium | reverse complement strand
TTAAGGGAACACGCTGCTACACTCCGAAGTGTGCTTTCGAACGAAGAGATACCCCGCCGGGTATGCATGGCAGATCAAGAAGAATGAAGCAGTCTGAATACGGACTTCAGTTGCGCGAAAAGCAAAAATTAAAAAGAATGTATGGTGTTCTTGAAAAACAATTTAGATTGTTTTTCGACCGCGCTAATAGAAAAAAAGGACTGACAGGTGAAAACCTTCTTGTTATGCTCGAAACACGCTTGGATAACGTCGTGTTTAAAGCCGGCTTCGCTCAGTCACTCGCTATGGCAAGACAAACAGTTAATCATTCTCTCATTACTGTCAACGGCAAAAAAGTTGACATACCTTCATTTATTGTTTCTGAAGGTGATGTTATCAGTTGCAGAGACAATGATAAAACTAAAAAAAATATTAAAGATTGTCTCGAAGAGGCAGGCGATGCTCTTGTAACTCCGGACTGGCTACAGGTAAACAAAGAAAATCTTACTGCGACAGTTCTTAGGATTCCTCAGAGAAGTGATATTACCTCTGCTGTTGATGAATCTTTAATCGTCGAGCTTTATTCCAAATAAATTGTAATTATATTCTTACAATATTCAAAAAATAATCGGATAAAATTATGGCTAAGCAAACAAAATTCGAAATGCCGAAGAGCGTTGTGGTTGATAATGAAACCGCTACTCCTAACTATGCTAAAATGGTCGCAGAACCTTTTGAAGCAGGCTTCGGTCACACTATCGGTAATTCCCTCCGCCGCGTTCTTCTTTCCTCGCTTGAAGGCGCTGCAATAACTTCCGTCAAAATCGAAGGCGCAAAACACGAGTTCGATACCGTTGATGGTGTTTATGAAGATGTAACCCACATTATTCTTAATCTTAAAAAAGTTCTCTTTGATGTTACATCAAGAAAACCTTTTAAATGTGAACTTAAAGCTAAAACTCAGGGCGATGTTACTGCCGGCATGATTAAAGTGCCTGCCGGTGTTACTGTGCTGAATCCTGACCTGGTTGTCTGTTCGCTCGATAAAAAAGCAAGTATCCGCATGGAATTTTCTGTCGCCGTTGGCAGAGGATACAGACCGGCTGAACTTAATAAAGATAAAAAACAGCCTATCGGGGTGATCGCTATCGATTCATTATTCTCGCCGGTTAGCAAAGTACGCTACGTTGTTGAAGCTGCCCGTGTAGGTATGAAAACTGATTATGACAGACTTGTTCTTGAAGTATGGACTGATGGAAGAATTGACGCTGTTGCCGCAACTGTTCAGTCAGCTGAATTATTGCTTGACCATGTTCAGTTATTCAGCGATATCGGTGAACCGGCTTATCTTGAAGATTGGAAGGAAGAGGCGGAAGATAAAGAAATCCCAACTGATGAGAAACCTGATGAATTTGATTCTGAAAATGAATCTCTCGAGAATATCAATCTTCCAAAGAGAATTATTAATTCTCTCGCGGCAGTGGGGGTTGATACGGTTGGTAAATTGGCAAAGAAAACCGAATCTGAACTACTCACAATTAAAAATTTCGGTGCTAAAGCGGTTAGTGAAATACTTTCCGGCTTGAAAGATAAAAATCTTACTCTCAAAGCGGAACCGGCAACTGATAAACAAATTGCCGATATGATGAAAAAAAGCGCTAAAACCAAAAAAAAATAGAACTAAACGGAAAATAATACTATGCGACACAGAAAACGCACAGACAAATTAGGCAAAAAAACGCCACATCGTAAAGCAACTCTTTCAAACATTATTGCCAGCCTTATTATGCATGAACGGGTTACTACTAAACTCAGACTCGCCCGCTCGGCAAAAAGATATGCTGACAAGATGATAACTCTCGCGAAAAAAAACACGCTTCATTCCCGCAGACTTGCTATCGCTTTTCTAAGACCGGATACTGATGAAGAAAAGAAAAATATCAGAAAGCTCTTTGATGTTCTCGGTCCCCGTTTCGCTGAAAGACCAGGCGGTTATACCAGAATTATTAAACTCGAATCCCGGAGAGGCGATAATGCCCCTATGGCAATTTTAGAGTATGTTGACGCTGAAGTGACTTTTAAAGAACGTAAAAAATCTACAAAGACAGAGGACGAATTTACTGTCGATACTGAAGTGTCAGGCGATATTCAAACTCAGGAAGAAGAAACAAAACCTGATGAAACAGTTGTAGATGAAAATGTTGAAAAGACAGAAAAAGTCTCTGAATAATTTCAGAACTAATTTATATTTAATGATTATATTAAAAGGTGATTTATAATGTTATATGCTATTGTTAAATCAGGCGGTAAACAGTTCCATGTCGAAAAAGGAATGAAACTTGAACTGCCTTTGTTTGATGCTCAACCGGGAGAAAATATTGAACTTAATGAAGTTCTATTGTGCTCTAATGGTGATGAAGTTGTTGTTGGAACTCCACACATTGAAAACGCAATTGTTAAAGCTACTGTTGCAGGTGAAACCAAAGGTGAAAAAATTACGGTTTTCAAAATGAAACGCCGCAAAAAAAATAGAAATAAAACCGGACATCGTCAGTCTTTTACTACTGTAAAAATTAATGATCTCGTTTTACCTATTATTGATAATAATCCCGTGATCGAAGAAGTAAATGTATCTGAAGATCAAACTGATGCGGCACCGGAAGTTGCAGTTGAAGCAGCAGCAGAAACGAAATAATCAGAGTGCCTGTAAATTAACTAATTACGGCACGCAAAATTAATATTAAAAAAGGAAATTACTCATGTCTCATAAAAAAGGTTTAGGAAGCTCAAGAAACGGGCGCGATAGTAATTCTCAACGCCTCGGCGTTAAACGCTTCGGCGGTGAAGCCGTTACCGGTGGATGCATTATCATTAGACAACGCGGCACTAAATATAAACCGGGATTGAATGTTAAACGCGGCAAAGATGATACTATCTTTTCGCTTATTAACGGAACGGTAAAATTTACCGCAAAGAAAAAAGGAACTTTCGTTAATGTTGAACCAGTTGCAAAATAACAAGGTTTGAAACTTTTTTTTTTGATTATTATTTAAAAGCCGGACTTTGTCCGGTTTTTTTTTGGTTGCTGTTCAGTTGTAGCCGCTGCCGCTGGCTGCGGATTATGGCAACGCCGAACATGCATAAGCGCCTCGCGATATGTAATAACGGCTATGTGCCCTGAATTCTCCAGGTGCTTCGCAAAACCTCCCACATGTTCCGCAGCCAACGGCAGCGGCTACAACCTACCAACTACCAAGTTTTCCGCTATTTTCCAGTCAAGCGGAGTTGTCAATTTAATGTTTTCTGGATTTCCTTTAACAATTTTCACTTTTCTACCCGATAACTCAAATATCTGCGCGTCATCGGTTATTGAATTTCTATCCACATTGCCGCTTAAGAACTCTTTGTATGCCTTAAGAAATTCATCGTAACGGAATGTTTGAGGAGTTGCCGCAGCCCAAAGTTTCTCGCGGTCGATTGTTCCGCAAACTTCGTTGTTAGAATTAACTTCTTTAATTGTTGGAATAACTTTTGTTGCAACTATCGCTCCACCGAATTCTTTAGCAACTCCTATCGATTCTTCAATAGCCTCAACCGAAACAAACGGTCGCGCGCCGTCGTGTATCGCGATAATTTCAGGCGGAAATTCAATTGCCTGTAAAGCATTCCACACTGATTCGGTTCGCGAAGTTCCGCCGGCAACAACTTTTATTACTTTACCAAGATTATACTTTTCAACAATCTTTTTCTTAATTTCGGCTGTTTTGTCAGGCGCTGCTGCTACAATAATTCCCGAAATACTTTCCGCGGCGCTTATTGTTTGAATTGTTCGCGCGAGCAGGGGAATGCCGTTGAGCTTTGATGATATTTTATCAAAACCCATTCGATTGGCGGAACCGGCCGCCGGAATTATAGCGATGGTGTTGTTTTTAGACACTAATTTCACAAATTAAGTTTACAAGTTATTTAATAACAATAATAGTAATTATTCTTCTGTAGCCGACCTCGTTGAGGTCGGAATTAATTTGGATCTTCGACCGCAGCCATCGGTAGCAGTTGCAGTAATCAGAAAAATGTCGATCTTTTGTAGCCGACTTCGACCCGAAGTTGTTTGTTTGTTAATACAATCGAAAAAATGTACCAAATCAATACTTTATAAAATATCAGAAAATTAAAAAAACAAGTCGCAAAAATAATTTAATCGTACTGTTCTAATAGTCCTGTTAATAAAAAATTGTTTTGTTAAAACTCAAATTTTTCCTGGTTTTTATTTTCCTGTGATTCTTCTTCCTGAATTGGTTTCGTCTTCCTTTTTAAAGAAAAACCGCAATTGTTTTTAATCATCAATAATAAAATTTCCTTCATTTTATCAGGATTATTATCGTTGAATTTCACCGGAATTGTTCCATAATCAAAATAACCTGATATTTTTTTCGCGGTTTTAATAAAATCATTATGAGAATGATATTTCTCAGGATCAAAAAATAACGATTTATACGCCGGAATTATATTCTCTAAACTTTCTGATTGCAAAGGCAAAAATCCGAAAATTTCCGGGAATAAACTCTGATCTATTACCGAAAATCGCTTGCCGCAATCATTGCTTTCACCACCGACCAGACGCATTTTTAAATTGTATGATTTTGCCGCCTGTTTTAACCCGTTATTAAGAACGTTCAGAAGCACCCTTGTGCATGCGAGACTTTCATCACTGTCAAAAACTCCCGCGCCGGTTAAAATAGATACCGCTTCATACAAACCTGTTATTTCCAATCCGCCGAACGAATTATTTTCAAATTCAAAATTATGTTTTTTACGGTATAAAATTAACTGCCGGTGGGACTGTACCGCAAGTTTGACCGATCGGTAAAGTTCTTCAATAACGCCATCGAGGTCTTTTTCATGTGCTCTGTAAACTGTTTGCGGGAGATTAATAGTAATTTTACCGGAGATGATTTCTGTTTTTTTATTTTTATTGAAAGAAATATTCCAGCCGAGATTGTACAATTCAAGTAAACTGTCAATTTGAGCTGCTGAATTGGCAAAGGCAATTTTCACAGAACTTAATGGTGTAATTTTTGTAAAAATATCAGTAATATTTTCACCATTTTCAGTTTCTATAATGAAAATTATTGAATCTTCTTTATCAAGTAAAGTTGCGAAATCACATATATCGGGAATAAATTTCTCTAACCCCGCTTTTAAAAAAAAATCGTCAATTCTGATTAATAATTTTGATGTTAATCCTGATCTTATTTTATTTATCTGATTGAGTAGCTCTGTCCGAATCTCTCTTTTCGTTTTGTTTTCAGGATTAATATTCAAAAACTTCTCATAGGTAAAAAATGGGTGGGAAAGTCCGTGTAAATGGATGATTCCACGCCGGTACGCGTGCGCGACATCTTCAGAATAAATTTGCGAAAGAACGTAAGGCAGAATTGTCTGCATTCCGGTTTTTTCTACAATGTCAGCTTCAAAATTATCCTTCAAAAATTCAGAAATGTCCGTGAAAGGAACCGTTACAGATGATAACTGACGCAATGATGACGTGTAGCCCCGACTCAGTAACTCATTGTCGGTTAACGCGCGGATGAGTGTAGTTGTAACACGCGTTATGTCAGAAACCATTATTTTATGCTCTACTGTTCGTGCAATATCTTCAGCAATTTTTCTCGATATTTTTGCTTCGTTTTCCAATGCGCGAACTATTCGTGTTCGATCCCATGATGTTGTTCTTTGCCCGCCGCTGATAGTAACCTGAATCCCCAAATCCGCGTTAAAAAGGGATGGTTGTTCGTGTTTCCACACCGTGCATCTAAGTCGACTGTTTTCGCGTTCTAATTGAAATGATTGAAAAGATGAAGCCACGTTGTCAAGGTTCAAACTTGATAAAATTACGTTGATTGCTGTAGCAATATCGCTAGTTGACGGATGCGTAGAAATATATTTTTTTTCAAGATAAAGAATAACCGCTTCAGCAATTTCTCTTGAAAAAAAATTGCTGTCACATTGGCATGAATGCGCGGCCGCCTCTATACTGCGAACAATTTTTTCCGGTTCAAAAGGAACGAGTCGCTTATCGTGTTTTCTGACATGGGAAAGTTGCGGGGAAGGCATAATTTACATTAAGAAAAAATTAAATAATCAATACGCCACAGGCGCACTTTTAAAGCAGGAATTTTCAAATTTCAAGTATAAAAACAATAAGATGTTCAATATCAATGAGTTGACTTAAGTTTATGTGCTGCATCGGCAAATTGAGTTGCATCAGTAAACTTTCTGTAAACTGACGCAAAACGTACATAAGCAACATCATCAATCTCGCGAAGCTTGTCCATTATCATTTCACCAATTTCTTTTGCGGGAACTTCGCGAAGATGCGTTTGCTCAAAGTGATGCTGAACAGACATGACAAGATCTTCAATTACGCTTATACTTACCGGCCGCTTGTGGCAAGCATTACGCAGACCATTTACCAATTTTTCTTTACTGAAATCTTCACGGCTGCCATCTTGTTTGATTACCTGTAACGGGGCTTCAATTGTCTCGTATGTTGTAAATCTGTAGGAACAACCGTAACATTCACGACGACGTCGGATTGCGCGACCGTTATGCGCGCTGCGCGAATCGATTACTTTATCGTTTGTAGAACCGCATTTTGGACAAATCATGGCTGGTTACCGAAGTGTTAAGAATTATCAGCACAATTACAATATAATGTGCTTATTATCATATAGACTCACGATATTATAGAAAAACAACGATTTAATGTCAAGTTCATTTTGGCTGTACGGGAAAAGTTGACAAAAGTCCTTCTTCCATATCACACATATATCACAAGACCGCCTGAAATCCTCCGGGTTCGCAGTCCACTAACGCGAAATTATAATTTATAATTACTTACCACATCTTTTATAACTTCGGCTGATATTTTCTTCGTTCCTTCGCTTAATGCTTTAGCCAGAGACTCAGTATTATTAATTTTACAATCAACTGATTGTTTATAGCTTTTCTGAAAAATAATTTCCAGGAGATTGGTTTTGGTTGGCGGCTTCAATAAAGTTATATTTATTTCT
>QMOL01000149.1 GCA_003648225.1 Chlamydiota bacterium | reverse complement strand
GGATTGTCAACTTCAACGCAAAGTGTTGTTCGGGTTCTGCCGAATGTGTCAATTTCAATTTCCGCGACTACATCGCAAAATCCGGTTGGGAAAGGAGTTCCGGTAGAATTGAACGGCAACTTGACATATCACGGCTGGTCGACACCTGTCGCTGAAAGTTTCGCTTGGGATTTTAATAATGATGGCATTGTTGACTGGAGTTCAACTAATTCTCCTCTCGTAACAAATACGTTTATGGAACTCGGAGCTGTAACATCCAAGGTTTCTGTTGTAACTACTAATGGTGTAAAAGATTTTGATTATTTGTATCTTACGGTTAAAAAAGCTGTTCCTACAAATTCAGGTAAAAGTACATGGTTTATCGTGGGTACAGAGTCTGCTCAAGCAACAAATTATGCTAATATAAGATCGGATGGAATTTTATTAAACGGCATTACAAACAGCTATGGAACTATTTATCAATTTGAAAGAAACAATTATGATGGCAGTTACTGGGCAAGATATTATGAGGGATATCCAATATACAGGTACAAAAATTACCATTTTGATAAAGATTTAAACGTGCTTGGTGTTTTGACAAATACAGATGAATTTACTGTTGGAAACTTTAATTTAGCACCATCTGCTGATGATGATGGATGCTGGCTAATTCAACAAACAAAAACATGGCCTTATGTAAAATACTTAATTAAATATAATGGGAGTTTCCAACCGGAATTATTAATCAGCAATCCACCGGTTCGTAATACTATATCCGCTGTATGCTCTTTGCCGAATGATTTCATTTGTTTTGCATCTTATGATTATTTTGGAAACGAGTTGGCTGTGCTGGACAGTTCGGGTCAAGTAGTAAATAAAACACTTCTTCCTGACATAGGTTATCAGCTTCATTATAATTCAGTTTACAGCAATATATGGGCAACGTTACTTAACAGCACATATATCTATTCGTTAGATTTGAATTTCGCAGGTTTAGCAACAGTCGGAAATTTCTCTATGTGTATTAATCCGGTTGACGGCACTGTACTGATAAATTCTTATGGACAAATAGCACGCTATGACGGCGAAGGCAATTTGATTAAAAAATCTCCGGTTTATTCTGATGATATTTCCGTGGATGTATCCGATGGAGCTGTTTACAGTCTTCGTTATAGCTATGTAAAAAAATACAATACCGCATTTGAAGAAGTTAACAATTATACAATTCCATTTAATAACTATGACATGCTGGTAGCAAACGGACCTTATTACGCAACGGCAGATAAACCGACAATTCTCGGCAGCTATTCAACCACAGCAAAAGAGGGTTCTGTTGAAGCAGCATTTGCGATTTCTACGGGTTCTTCCTCAGGAATAAGAAGTTATGAATGGGATTTTGACGGCGATGGAATTTATGATTATTATTCTGAAACGACCGGAACCACTACTAACGAATACACACAATCAGGAGAATATTTCCCGGTTTGCAGAATTACGGATAATAACGGGATAACAATTGCCGATACTCACCTTCAGCCAATTAATATAACTGCCGACAGAGACTCGGTGAATGTTCAATTATTCCTGACACCGGCAACCGCGCTGACTTCTCCGGTTCAAGTCGCTGTTGTCACTTATGCAGATAAAGGTTCAGTAACTTATGTAAGAATATATGTTGATAATGTAACTGTTAATTCAACATCCAGACCTCATAATCCCAATATGTATATTCATAATTTTGCTCTGGCAGGAGATCATACGGTTAAAGCAGACGTTACTGTTGATGGAACTGTTTATACCGTAGAGCAAACTGTTCATATTAGTTCTGTTCCTCCGGTCGCTATAATTAATTATACTGCGGACCCTAAGGCAGCGCCTTCGCGCGTCGCTCTTGACGCTTCATCAAGTTATGCTTCAGGCGGATCAATCAGTTCAATTCAATGGGATTTGAATAATGATGGTTATTTCGACAGATATTCCGATGATTTAACTGAAACTGTTACACTATTATTCCCAACTCAAAGTTCCGCAAATATAAAACTCCGCGTTACTGATAATACTGGCACATACGCCGATACGAACGCGATTGTTATTGTTACAAACAGTGGTCCTGTTGCAACTATTTCAGCAAAACCGGTAAGAGGAATCGCTCCATTTAGTTCAACACTCACATTTAGCGCGTCCGATCCTGATGGCAACGTTGTTTCATACCTCCTTGATGCAGACGGTAATGGTACAATTAATCACACAACATCTACTGCAGGAACTTATCAGTACAGTTATACAAATACTGCGGGTGCATATTCTCCGAGACTTTATGCCGTTGATAATATGGGCGTT
Organism: Chlamydiota bacterium; assembly: GCA_003648225.1. Classification (GTDB taxonomy): domain Bacteria; phylum Auribacterota; class UBA3054; order UBA3054; family B51-G9; genus B51-G9. Next base: position 4,757 of record QMOL01000149.1, on the reverse strand, counting down.
ACAGGGACGGCAAGCACAATCATCACAATCCTTCCGGACGGCTATCCAATAGCGTTTGCTTCCGCAACGCCGAACTCCGGAGCACCTCCTTTGACGGTTAATTTTATCGGGAATTGTACAAATCAATTTGTAGCTCTTTATGAATGGGATTTAGACGGTGACGGTACTTATGAGTGGAACAGCACATCTAACGGAATTGTTAATTATACTTATGAAACTAAAGGAAAATATATCCCGAAGTTCAGAGTTACCACCTCAAATGGCGTTCAGGATTATATTGAATTAATAATTAGCGTTGGCGCTTTTCCTATCCCTGATCCACGTGCTATGCCGTTGCAGGCTATTGTTCCGCAAACTGTAAAATTTACCGCAGATGGAATTGACCCAGATGGAACAATTCTGTACTTTTTCTGGGATTTTAATGAAAGCGGAACTTTTGTGCAGTACGATCCAATAAATGATAACCCTAATTCTTATAATTATACAACGCCGGGAACTTATAAGTCCCTTCTCATTGCTCAGGATGACAGCGGATTACAGGCAACCGGAGAAATCTCCGTTACTATATTAAGTCAGGAAATGCCAACCGCTTTCGCCAGCGTCTCGCCGAATGTTGTTAATACAGGCGATGTAGTCTCGTTTTGTGGATACGCAAATGATATAGATGGAAATATCACTCAACTTAAATGGATCTTCGGCGATGGTGAAATGGATTCTTCGTCACTCGATGGACATGTTTTCCACAGCTATTCTTCTACAGGTCTTTATAAAGCTTTCTTTATCGCTACGGACAATGATAATAATAGCGCGACAGCAACTACCTTTGTCACCGTTCTTGTAAGTGAATGGCCGCGTGCAACCGGCTCTGTTTCGCCAAATTCCGGAGACGTGCCTTTCAATGCCTCTTTTACCATTGACGGTATTCCTTCTGCTTCGCCAATTGTTACTTATAAAATAGATTTCGATGACGGAACAGAAGAGTTCTCTTCAACTGTTCCGGCTACGGTTATTCATAACTATACAGAATTTGGAACGTATTATCCGTCCTTAATTGTAATTGACAGTGCAGGAAGAAAAAGTACAAAAAAACTTGCCGTTTCTGTTGAGGGCAGTATGTCGATTGTTTTTGATGAAGAAAAATTCGACCCGACTTTGAACGAAACTATTACAGCAAATGTTTTTATGCCGTTTGCCGCAATGGTAACTTTAAAAATTAACAACCAGTATGGCGTAACTAAAAAAACTTTGCTCGATAATGAATCTCTTCCGGCAGGTCATACTACGATTGTCTGGGACGGAAAAGATGAACTCGGGAACTATGTCTCGGATGGCACTTATTATTATGTTGCTACATACGAATATAATGGGAATACACTGGTTTATGACCCGAGTTATGATGTCCCGGGACTATCTTCACCGGGAGTTGATAGATCTACTGTCGAAAACAAGTCTTTTACAATTTATAGCGATAATCCGCTGATGATCGGCTTTACTTTAAATTATCGCTCTGAAGTGAGCCTCTATATGGCAAAAAATCCTACCGGACGAAATACAACTCCATATTTATATAACCGACTCAAAACTATTTATCAGCATACTCCGGTCGCTGCCGGTAAACAATACGCACGATGGGATACTACGGATGACAACGGCGACATTGCTGTTGACCCGTATTCTGCAGCCGATTTCTTCTTCTATATTTGGAATTGGCAGCTTCCGGTTAATTCGGTTATTGTTAACAGTAAACCTAAAATATTCGATATTACTATTGAAGGAGAACCAAATTATTATAGTGCCGGACTCAATCCATATCGCGATTCCGTTACTAATGAATTGACAATAACTTATTCTGTATCCAAACCTGTGGCAATAGTTAATGTTGATATTATGAATTTTAGCGGACAAATTATAAGATCCTTTGTCTATAATAATGTCTCTAAAGGAATTCATTCCCTGAAATGGGACGCTAAAGCAAATAATGGATATTTGACTATGCCGGATAGTTATAAACTGGCAATTAGTGCGGAAGATGATAATGGAAATGTTTCAGAAGTCGTTTATGACTTGCTGAAACTTGTCTATTAAAGTAGCATAAGCTGGAAGCTTATGGATTATTGGATGACCATGCGATAATACGCATGTTATTTCATTGGTTGGATTAACTTGAAACTCGAAAATTTCTGCTTTAAAAGTGCGCCTGTGCCGTATTGATTATTGAATGTTTAATTTGGATTGGATTGATTGGCAGAAAATCACAAATCCGAAATGAGCAGAAATTAATAAAAAATACAAATTACGATAAAAAAGAACAAAAAACAAAACCATGAAACGTATTACTATCTTTTTATTGAGCTTACTTGTAATATTAGTCACCATAACTAATTTTTCCGTGCGTGCTAACGACTCGGTATGGAATGGAGGTATCGAAATTGGTGATGGACCTAACCCGGAGCCCGACCCGCCTATTCCACCGCCTGATCCGCCGCCTTGTGAGCCAAAACCGAAGCCGGTTCCCCCTCCGCCAAAACCTAAAGAAAAGTGTGAAGAGGAAGAAAAACCGGAAAAGGAAAAACCGGAATGCCCGAAAGAAGAAAAAAAAGACAAACCGGAAAAACCTAAATGTAAAGAAGACCCGCCACCGGATGAGCCGGAACCCGATTGCCCTAAATCAAAAGGGTCGCCTATTTATATGCAGACAGGCGGATATGTTCAGCGATTCTTTGATGCGAGATTTCCTTCCATCGGTCCATGGCTGATTGTTGACAGAACATATAATGCTCAGGAAATTTATAACGGTCCGTTTGGATATGGTTGGGTTTCTTATAACACCATGCAGCTTTTCGAAACTTCCGATGGCTCTAATATATATGTTATCATCAGACTGCAAAATGGTAAGAGGGCTCAGTTCAAAAAGAATGCCGACGGCTCTTATTCTCCATATAAAGTCCTTTTTAATTATGACCTGATAAAAGACGCGGGAGGATGGACTCTCAATGAACAATGCACCGCCTGCGGATCAATAGGCGGTGAAAGAATTGTGTTTGACAATAATGGATTCCTCGTTTCAGTTGCTGATAATTACGGGAATGCTTTGGCTTATTCGTACAATACTGCTCAACGCTTGATTAACGTTACAGATGCAAGTGGGAAATCACTTTTATACAGTTATAATTCTAATGGGAAAATCTCGGAAATTAATGTGCCGGGAGGTGAAACATATCATTATTTATACGATAATAATGAAAATCTAACAAGCGTGATTGCTCCTAATAATGCGACAAATAAATATGTTTATGATATTAATCATCGATTGGTCGCTATTATAAATCCGGAAAATCAAATTACTGTCCAAATCGAATATGATTCCATTAACCGTGTTACAAAATATACTGAATTCGGTGACCCGATTACCTTAACCTATAGCATCTCACCGGAAAAATGGACAAAAGAAACCCTCGCAGACGGAAGATGGAAAACTTATTATTATAATGATAACGGACTGGTTACACGGATTCAGTACAGCAGTGGACGAAATATTAATTATACTTTCGATTCAGATGGACGGACCACAAGCCGGACCGACGCTAACGGTTACACAACCTATTATTATTACGATTCAAATAATGATCTTGTCAAGAAAATTGATGCCGAAGGTTATGTCCATCAATACGCATATACCGACCACCAACTTACAACTTATATCGACCCTTTGAGTAACCGTACCGATCGAACATACACCGATGGACTACTTACTGGAATCGACTACCCGACAGGTAATAGTGAGACGTTTACTTACAATCCCGATGGTCAACTTCTTACGCATGAACTGCAAAACGGAATCACTATCTCATATACTTATGATGCTGAAGGTAATATCGCTTCGGAAACCCAGGAAGGTGTTACAAAATCTCTTTCGCGCACCCGCAGTTATACTTATGACGTATTCGGAAATATTCTTACCGAAACGGATTTTAACGGCAATTTGAGTACTTATGTCTATGACGATGTCGGGCATAGAATTAAAGAGTTCCTGGCAGGCGGATGTACTAACGAAATTATTTATAATTTGAATGGACAAATGATTATCGTTAAAGCCTGCAACGGGACTGTTACTTCAAACTCTTATGATCTGTGGGGACGTTTGTCTGAAGTCGTTGATAGTAAAGGCTATTGGGAAAAATACGAATACAACAGCACCGCGCAACGTTATAAAGTCTTCTCGCCGGGAATTACTAATATCCGCATCTATGGCAATCAGGGAAGAGTCGTTACTGAAATTAAAAACTCCTATACTAATTTCTTCACAAGAGGATATTCAGGGAATATTACAAGAAGTTATGACATTACGGGCACAATCTGGTATAAATATTACGATAAACTTTACCGCGTCTATCGAAAAGCTAACGGTGCAGGTGATAATTCTTATGTCACTTACGATGGAAATAATAATGTAATTACAATGAAAGACCCTAACGGAAATGTTACTTCTAATTTCTATGATTCTTTAAACAGACTCATCGCAGAAGTTAATCCGCTCGGCGCTGTTCATTCTCTCGCTTTCGACCAATATTCCAGAATTATTACTGAAACTAATTTCACCGGCGCGGCTGTTGTTTATTCCTATGACGATCTGAACCGGGTTTCAAGAAAAGATTATTCAGATGGAAGTTATGAGACTTTTACTTATGACAATAATAATAATGTTTTAACTAAAAGAAACAAAAACGGCGCAGAATTTTCTTTCTCTTATAATGCTG
>QMOL01000148.1 GCA_003648225.1 Chlamydiota bacterium | reverse complement strand
ATCATAATGGTTTTAAGCCCGCTGCTCCAAACCACATTCCACTGTTCATTTGCGATATAACTATCCACTTTATCAATCCAATTATATCCATCGGCCTTACTGCCGAGAAGTCCCGCTATCGCGAGTTTATTATTTAACGCCGACTCTCCTTTTACCGCGTCTCCTATCGCCACTTGTTTTCCGAGTCCATGAATTACCCAATCAAGAGTTATCGGTTTTGAAGAAACAATTGTAAAAATGTCAATTATATAATCATCAGGCATTGCTATACACCTCCGATAAGACGTAAGAGGAACTTCAGGATAAGAGTTCCGCGCATCGGCTTCAACAACATTTATATCCTCATTTCTATCAAAAAGCAGCAGTTTTCCGGGAACTCCGTTTGGATCGGATGGACTTTTGGCCCCAACTTGTGAATGATAATTTATCGTTACGGTATTGTGTGAAAGCGTTTGCTTTGTCCAGCCAAACCTCAAAGGCGATTTCACCGCGTAACTGCCTCCTGAACTAACTACACGCCGGCCCAACCCGCAAAAATAAAAATCAAGTTTATCCGCATTTCCTCCGCTACCGCCATGGGGACCGTAATCTAATCTTGCGAACAAAGATTTTTCCGGATTATTTGCGAATTGTCTTAAGATTCCCCATCCCATCGAAGGGCTTAAAACTGAATATAGCGGTCGCGGGAAAATATTAAAATTTCTTACGGGTTTCAAATAATAAATAAGAATATCTTCATCATTAATTTTATCGATTTGTCTGGCCATTATCTCTCCATATAAATCATCACGATAACGCAAATAAGCAATAAGATAAATATCTCCGGGCGGAAGTCCGGTTTTCATATTGTCACTTCCGGGAATTGCTCCAAGCGCGTCAATAAACATTAGCGGCGCATTGATCAGTTTGTGGATATATGACTCTTTTGATTTATTTTCCCAATTGTAAGCACGCCCTCTCCCGGGTAAATTCGCTTCAGCATAAGCAAGAAAAGCACGGGTGGCAGTGTAATCCAACTTAAGTGCCCCCCCGGGCCATAATCCGTCAGGTCCCATTACATTTTCAAGCTGATATAAAATTCTTCTTCGGGAAAGAATCAGTAAATTAACATCCCCTGTAACTTTCCCGATAATTGCCAACGCGGCAGACTGCCAAGCTCCATGAGTAGTATTTTTCCATTTGGCCCACACTTCTTTTTCGCTAATCACATCAACCATACTTTTCAGCCACAACTTATATTTCTTCTTGTTTTCACCGCTTAAAGAGCAATAAAGCAAATCGTATGATTTTGCAAGATAAGGTAACCAGTCGCGCGCGTAAAGTAGATGATATTTATGAATTGATTCAATTCCGTTTATCTGCTCTTCAGGTTTAAATTTTGTAATAAATTCATTAAAATAACGAACGGCGGATTCCTGATATTTCGAATCTCTTTCAGTACACCATACAAGTGCAGAATCGTAAATAGCGCGTGCGGCTTTAACATTAGAGCGATTATTTTCTCTTGCCAATTCTAATTCTACTGAAAGAGATTTTATCTCAGGTTTTTCTTCAATCAATGCGATATTCGCTCGGGAAACAATATTTGACCATGCTTTTCTCGCAGCAGGTTCCTCATTCACTCTTTTCTTTATTGCAGCGCCAAACGCTCCCGCGCTTTTAACACGATAATTACCTACCGAGCAAAATAATTGAAGATCTCTTGCGAACGATGTAAATGTACACAAGGAAATAATTATTATTAATATCTGCTGTTTAAAATATTTATTTTCCATACTTTTATTATTATGATAAACATAAAAATCAAGAAGCTCGTCTGCCTATTTCATTATCGGAACATTATATCATTTCAACTTACTATTTGTCAAAAGGATTTCTCTTCAATGCATATCCAATCGCTTAAGCCGGCTTGCATCCAATATAATCTGCAACTAATTTATAAGTAGAAACCCTGCCCTTCGGGGATTTTACTTATTGCGTCATAAAATTTGCTCGGCAGAGCAAATTTCCTCGGCCGTGCCTGACGCTCAACTTCAATCGGTACGGTATCGTTCAAGAATAAGTAAAGTTATATCATCAAAATTGTCTCCCCCCTGAAAATCATCGAGTTCTTTTATTATGATATCATACAATTCTTCGGTCGACTTACTTGTTTCACGTTTCAATATCTCAAACAATCTCTCTTCACCAAAAAGTTCCTTGTCAGGTGAATGAGCTTCACTGACTCCATCTGTATAAAGAATGATTCTATCTCCTATTCCAAGCTTATATGTTCCGGTTTTATAAATTACATTCTGCACAACACCAAGAGCAGGCGCGCTGAGTTTACCGAATTGCTGGATGTTTGAATTCGATTGTAAATTACAAGCTTCATGATGCCCGGCATTACAATATACCATCTCTCCTGTCTTAATATTATAATTCGCGACAAAAAGTGTGACAAACATACACGTATCATTATCTTCACACAAAATATTATTAGCATAAGCAATTGCTTCTGCAAGATCTTTTTCATGATGACAAATCGTCCTGATAAGTGTTCGTGACACCGCCATAAACATTGCCGCGGGAACACTCTTGCCGGAAACGTCTCCAACTATCAGTGTCAAAGTGTCATCATCAATAAAAAAGAAATCAAAGAAATCTCCCGCTACTTCTTTGGCCGGCTGTACACCAGCGTAAAGTGAAAATTCATTGTGCTCCGGAAACGGCGGGAAAGTACGCGGAAGTAATGACTGCTGAATCTCGCGCGCGATGTCTATTTCCCGTTGATATGTTTCCCTTACCGCAACTTCTTTCTTTAAGTTTTCAATATATGTGGTAAGCTGGCCGCCCAATCTGTTAAACGCGCCGGCGAGTTGAACGATTTCGGGTGGCCCTTTTTGTTTTACTTTAATAGAAAAATCTCCATCCGCAATTTTACGTACCGCGCGGCTCAAATCTCCTATAGGTGTTGAAATTGTACGTGAAAACCATAATCCGACAAATATTGTGATTACTGATAATACAATAAAAACGGAGCCGCTGATCTTCATCGTATTACTTTCATTTTTTTCTGCAGTTTTAATTATTTCAGAATAAGCTTTATCGCGGGCATCTTTTTCTCCGTTTTCAATTAGTTTCTGTACCGGATCAAAAAAATCATTGATATATACACTTGCGCACGCTACAAACGGAGTATTTGTAACATGCACCATCGCCATAAATTTCTCCTTTTTTTCAACACCATCATTTGATATAAATGTGTAATAGCCGGTTACAAAAGATTTTGTAAATGACTCTTTTACAAGCTGCCACATCTTAGGATACTTCTTTGATAACTGTTTATAATTCGTATCCTCAATTTCTAAAGTGGGATGCCAAACCGACATCCCGTTCGTGTCATAAACATCTATATATCCTCCTTTTCCGCTATAAGAATAAACAGACATCGTGGCTATTGCCCTTAGTGTTTTGTTTGTTCTTAAATCAGCATAATTATATGGCTTGGGAATGTCCTTTAATAAATATGCCAGTTGATATGCCGCTTCATAAGCTTTTAAAGCCACCACTTTCTCTCCTACTTCAACAAGTACTTTGGTTGACAAATCATAATTCTTTGAAACGACTTCGTGAATTCCGCTGGATGCTGTTTTAATATTTCGAGAAGTTAATTTTTTATTAATAATCCGAACAAAAATATAAAACCCGCCGCTTAATCCTAAGATTATCGTTAAATAGGAAATTATTAGCAGATTCTTTATTTTCATTTTTGCGTTGTCGCGTCAGTTTTTATTTCCCCTTTTTCCTAAAGTAGAGTAAGGGGGGATTATCCTTTGAACATCTATATTCAACTGATTACCAATTACCATTGCGCCTTGCGCAATCGTAAGCCGGAACACGGCCTATACGAATCAAGAGCTTGCTCTACATTGTTCCGCCGTGATTTGAACACACTTTTGCCGCAAGCTCATTTGCCGATTCATTAATTTCCATTAAACTTTTCCCATTAAGCAATCCAATAACTATCGCGGCAGAAAACGAATCTCCTGCACCGACTGTATCAATAACATTAACTTTAATTCCATGATGTTCCGAAACTTCATTTTTTGAAATTAGCAAACTTCCGTTCGCGCCGCGAGTTAAAGCGACTAATTCGAGATTAAATTTATCGATTAATTTTTGGATTACATCTTTATTGTTTCCCGATAATCCAAATATTTCAGCTACAACCGGCAGTTCTTCGTTATTAAGTTTTAAAATTGTAGCATAAGCAAGTGATTTTTCTATTATTTTTGTGTTGTAAAAATGCTGCCTCAAATTTATGTCAAAAATCTTTATACAATCTTTTCTCGTAATTTCAAAAAACTTACCTATCGTTTCCTTTGACTCCTCTCCTCTTTGAGCCAGAGCGCCAAAACAAACCGCATCAGCTATTCCGGCAAGTTGTTTTAATTTATCATTCCACTCGATAAAATCCCATGCAGCGTTTTCGTGAATAATATAATCCGGTTTTCCGTTATCATCAATCTCAACATCAACTGTTCCGGTCGGATAACCATCATCATTTCTTTGAACAAATTTCACATCAAGATTTATACTTTTTAATCGTGATAAAATCTCTTCGCCAAGTTCGTCATCGCCAATCGAACTAACCATAAAAGCATCTCCGCCAAGTCGTTTTGCCCAATAGGTAAAATTCATCGGCGCGCCACCAAGTTGCCTTCCTGAGGGAAGCATATCCCACAAAATCTCACCAATTCCAACGATTGTTCTTTTCATATAATCAAAGGCTGTAACAAATCAGTAAATTCAATTTGCTCATTAAAGCATATTTACTCAGACGAGACAAACATCAAAATCAACTGTCACGTCCGCGCGACAATTTCACTCCATTTTTTTCTAATTCAATGATTCTTTTTTTATAGAGAGCGCCAATGGCTTTTTTATATGACTTTTTACTTGCACCGAACAAATCATGAATCAATTCCGGTGAACTTTTATCTGTAACCTTAATAAAGCCATTGTTTTTTTTCAATTCATCAAGAATCTTTGCTGATAAATCGGTAATTCTTCCATAGCCGCTTTTATACAATGTCAAATCTATTTTCCCGTCATCTCTGATTTTTTTTATATACCCTGTAGTTTTCCTGCCTATTTCCAACGGCTCATAAACTTCATTTTTATAAAGTATTCCAAGCCAGAACTCATCTATTATCGCTTTATAACCCATATTACTTTTGTCGCAAATCAATAATTCCACTTCCTGCCCAATTTTATAATCTTCCGGCAATTTATCCGACAAAAATTTTTCCAGTTTTGATGACGCGGCAATTCGATTTGTCTGCTCATCAAAAAATATTTTTACGACATACGACTCCCCTTCCCGCATTTTCTTGTTTTGCTCGCTATATGGAACAAGAATATCTTTTGATAAGCCCCAATCAAGAAAAGCACCGACAGAATTTACCGCAACAACTTTCAAGCAGGCAATATCGTCAACCATCGCGTAAGGTGTTTCCGTTGTAGCGATAATCCGGTCATCGGAATCGAAATAAATGAAAACATCTATTTCATCATCCACCTCGCAATTACCGGGGACGTATCTTTTGGGCAGTAAAATGCTATCAAATTCTTCTCCTTCAAGATAGACACCGAAATCAACTTTTCTCAATACTTTAAGTGTATTTATTTTTCCTGTTTTTATCATAATACCTATTATATCAAAAACGATGGGATTTTGGATCTATGATTTGTAACTTGGTTTAGGCGAGTGTCCATTCTGTCAATTCTGTCCACTTAACTAAGCGTGACACATACACCGGATAAAAACACGCTTATTTCATCTGTTCCAACAGTTGCAGCACGAGTGCCGCACCGGGAAGATTGATTCTCAAATCTTTCTGCATTCTTGTTACTATTCTAACTGTCTCAACACATGAATAAGAGAATCGCCATGAGGAATTTTCATCACCTTCAGGTTCAAAGATTCCTTCGTCAACCATTTCAATTATCGATTTAGAGTCTATTCTGCAGATTTCGCATATTTGTTCCAAAGTCAGTTCATTTTCTTCGTCAACGAATTTTCCTGAACATATTTCTAAAATATCAGAGCTCATAATTACCTCATAAAATCAGTTCGCGGATTAAAATTCAAGTTTTTCATTTCTTCATAAACTTTCTTGCTCTTCTCGTCTTTTGCGGGTGGGAGAATAATATCAACAACAACATATAAATCACCGGGCTTTTTAGCGGGAATCCCTTTTCCTTTAAGTCGCAATGTTTTGTCCTGTAAAGTATTCGCAGGAATTTTCATTTCTACATTGCCACTTGGGGTAGGGATTTTTATTTTGGCTCCTAACGCGGCTTCCCACGGTGCAACAGGTAAATCAATATACAGGTCCGCACCGTCAACTTTATAATATTTATGCGGCTCAAATTCTACTTCAAGATACATATCTCCGGGCTTGGCGCCGCCGATTCCGGGACCGCCCTGTCCGGCAAGCCGAATTTTCTGCCCGTTTTTTATTCCTTTTGGGATTTTAACTTTAAGATTAACAGCTTTGTTTTCAATTTTTCCTTCTGAAGTTATTGCAGGTAAAGAAAACGCAATGTTTCGCGTGGCACCATGAAACGCGTCATCGAGCGGCACACTTATTTTAGCATGAACATCTTCGCCTTTTTGAGAAAAAATATGTGAAGTTTTGCGATGAGTTTTGTGGGTTCCAGAAAATTTCTGTCCGAAAAGCGACTCAAAGAAATCACTGTGTCCATAAGTTCCCTCACTAAATCCTCCTCCAAAATCAAAACCCGCGTTACTTGAATATGCTCCTCCGAAATCCTGATACGAATGCTGTTGCTGTTGTTGGTTGAACTGCTGTCCTGCCTGCCAGTTTGCTCCGAGTTCATCGTAAGCTTTACGTTTTTTTGGATCGCGGAGAACTTCATACGCCTCACCAACTTCTTTGAATTTTTTATCGGCGTCTGAATGTTTACTCACATCGGGATGATATTTTCTTGCGAGTTTTCTGTATTCTCTTTTGATTTTATCTGGAGATGCTTTTTTATCAACCCCGAGAATTTTGTAATAATCTTTATATTCCATTTTAGCAGTACGATTTT
>QMOL01000147.1 GCA_003648225.1 Chlamydiota bacterium | reverse complement strand
TTTTTCTAAACTTTTGGATAACAACTGTAGCCGACCTCGCTGAGGTCGGAGTTCGGGATTGCCAATGCCGCCGGTCTTGTTTATTTCCAGATGTTTTAATCTAATTTTCATCCCGAAAATTTACAAGCACACTTAAAAGGGATAAACCGTTGAAACGGTTAAGATTATTTTTAAAATTGTTTTCCCACGACCAAAGTCGTGGATTGATATTTTCAGTTAATTTTTATTAACATAATGAGAGGATAATTCACGAAGCCGGTCACTGCCTGACCCGGAAAAAGAAAATTCTTTTATAGTCGGCAGCGCTTCAGAAATAAAATATTTCTCGTTCCCCATTAGCATAACAATGTTTTCTTTCACAGAAAGAGTACCGTTTGTTAACGCCCATACCATTGCGGCATCAGCATCAGGAGTTCTCATATCCATTAAACCTTTGGCAACCCAGTAACCTGAATTCATCGACTTTGAGAAAGCTGCTTTCTTAAGATATCCAATCGTAAGCGGACTTTTCAGAGAGGCAACCGCTTCCGCGCGACCGCGTTTCAAAAATGTTTTTGACTCATTACTGACTAAGTATTCATTCAGGCAATCAATAATTTCATTTGTTGTTCCGTCAACGATTTCAAACTCAACTTTATTTGTTGCCGACAGCTTGTCGAATTTATAATTTTTATCGCGACTCCATAAAGACACATCAAGATTTATTACACACGTCACCTGATATGTTCCGGTTTGATTAAGTAGCCAGTAATTATTCAGATACAAGGGAATCCCTTCAGAATTTCCTGCTTCCAAAGCCACGCTTGGCACTGCACCATCCCAATCACTGATTTTGGGTTCTAAAATTCTTTTGCTCAGTTTTGAATTAACTTTACACGATGGAAAATCAATTTGTTCCATGTCAAATTTATAATAACACACAACACAGTTAACATCGGATGTATTTATAAGTGAAAGCGTAAGTTCGATTGGAGTTCCAAGTAAAAATTTTTCTTTTTCCGGGAACCATTTTGCCATTACCGGTTTTCCAACATATGAGCAATTTACATATCCATTCTTTTTTTCTTGTATTTTTATGAACAGATACAATACTAAACATATACCAAGCAATATTTCCAACAGTAAAAGTTTTTGTCGCATGGTTTTCTTCATATTTTTTCGACTCCAATTTGTCTATAAAACTGAAGGATGGAAATTATTATTCAGCAGTAAAATTCAAACCTAATTGTTTGGCGGATTCTTTGGTCGTTTTGTATTGTTCACTTGACTCGGTAATTGGATTAGTTTCAGTTGATTTTCCCTTTACCCTAATTTCTATCTCAACATTGTTTTTTATCAATGGTTGCACAAAACTAGTGAAAACCTGATGATAATTAGATACATCGACTTTACCGGAAATTATTACTGAATCAAATTCTTTCTCGACTATTTCTTTGTCGCCATCCGGTTTGGGGATACCAGAAGGTTCGCCGGACGAACTTTCTGTTCCGCCATTTTCATCAGGAGTTTCCGTTTCTGATACATGCAAACTTTTATCTATAAGCCAGTATGTCTCATCAAGAACATCAAAAAGTCGCGGTTGTTCTTTATAATATGTTTTCGTAAAATTATCAGGTGAGTCACCGGTAGCAATAGCAAACTCCCCGTTTTGACAATATCTCAATAAAGAAACTTGAATTGCATTAATTCCGGTTATCATTGGTTTATCATCAAATCTTATAAAAGCTTCATAAATATCTTTAACTTTAACCGGGGTTTCTTTAGTTGGCAGGAGATTATTTTTTCTTAATAAGTTAAGCCCGATAGATTCTAACAACCACTCTTCAGTTTTGAGTAATTCAATAAAGGTATTATTCAATTGATCATTAAAAGAATTGTTAAAGTTTTTAATATCAAGCCGTTTAATTCCTTCTTTATTTGTGTATTTTAAAATTACATTATATGCTGAACACAATGATCGCTTGATTTTATTATTAACATCATCAATTCTATTTTTAATATCCTGCAATTGTTCAGATTTGAGTTGAAAACGATATTCTTCTTTAATTTTATTACAAGAGATATATTCTTTAACATTAGAAATCAGTTTTGCAATTCCTTTTTCATTCGGCGCAATAAATAAAATTGTGTTTTTATAAATTCTGTCAGCATTTCCTTTTTTAGATGCAATTCTCTTTACAAAATTTTCTGTTTTAGAGTTTATTTCTGTTTGTGTTACTGCAAACTCGGGATTTAGCAATATGAAAGTCGGTTTCTTTTGCTCGGGTATATCTGATGAAGGGTCAATTAAAAAATCAAATATAGATGAAAATTTCGTACTTTCATTTAGAATATTTAAAATTTCATTGTTGAACTCTTTTTCTTTAATGTCATTCTTTAATTGATTAATGAGAATGTTTATATTCGGCTCAGTGTTAAACCAATATTTCCGGCTCGTTCCCACTTGGGTATAATAAAGATAATGTGCTGAATCCTCAAAAATATCAATAATACTATTTACACTATTATGATTAAATGAACCCGGTTTTTGAACACAAAGTTTTATTTCACTTATTCCCATCCCCTGTGCCGCTACATTACCGCCGAAGGTTCCGAGAAGAATTGTAGAAGCTATGCCTTGAGCAATGGAAAATCGGCCAAAATCAGGATTATCATTGTCAATCCTGAATGCGTTAGATGACGCGCCCGAAACATCAGCGGTAATTACGGCTTCATACCCGTTACCCCATAGTTTTTTTAATTGACCTGTTAAAGCGTCAAGGTTTGCAAAATTTACATCTGAAGTATGAATAAGCCCGTGTGAACCACCAAGGCTATTCTGCCTATTCCATAAATCAGCCACAATAGACGCAAGTAAACGAAGAACGCCGCGAGTTCTTTGAAAATCATGATTGCTTGCCCATCGTTTTCTAAACATATCAATTAGTTCCGGGTGAAAAGGGTAAGCTTTTCTTAATTTATCTTTGTATTCAGGTTTTTCTGCAGCTGTAGGTAACACTTTGCTTCTCGCAAGATTTTTGTACATCTCCGAATATTGTGAAATAACTTTTTCTATTTCAAGTTCATCTCCAAGGTCTTCAAATAATCTGCACCGAATTACTTCAAATATCTCATCAGCAGCTACCGGTTTTGTGTCAGCGCCAACCCGCATCAAGCGATTAGACAAAGAAGTAAGAATTTCCTGTCCGTTTTCAGATGCAGCAATTTCATCGACACTTGCCGGCAAAGTAGCAACAAAAACACAATTATCAGTTCCGGCAACCGCTTCGGATATTTCTTGTATAAAACTAATGGTTTGGTCGGCAAGACTTGAATTGCCAACTTGAACTGCCGATGCGGCAACACAATAATCAGCTAATTCATCGATAAGAATTAAAGCCGCTTTAGTTTGTTTAAGGATTTTTTTAAACAAACCTTTTGGTGCAGTTCTTTGCTCATCATTTTGACGAATAATATCATAAACCTCTTTACCACCGAGTTGGTAAGCTATTTCACCCCACAAAGTTTTTATATTGATACCGTCAACTGTTCGTCCCTGCACAGGGTCATTAGTAGTATTTGTAAATACCGCAATATTTGCGGTATCGAACTCAGGTTCCCCGGTTATTTCAATCAATTCATCTACAAAAACGGAATCTTGCAATTTTTTTCCACTTTTAGCGATGTGATAAAGGGAGATGAGGCAGTGAGTTTTTCCGCCGCCAAACCCTGTTTGCAAAGAAATAACACGATTTTCAGCATCGACACCGCCGTTTAATCCCCGTATAACTCTTTTGGCAATGTTTTTAAGACCGGCAGTGAAAAATGTCTTCTCAAAAAATAGCTCCGAATTACTGTAAATCTCTCGGCCACTTCCGTTTGCCACTTCAGCAAGATCAGCAGCAAAAACACATTCATCCAACCGACCTTCTCTAATGTCTTCATGCGGCCTGACATTTCTAAACCACGGCAGCATACCTGAAGTTTCAATTTGAAGCGAGTTTGTCGGATTATCTGTTATTTTTGACGAATCTGTAATAGAAATTTCTCTTAAAGAACGAATGTTTTTCTCTGCATTCGTTATTTTGGCAAGTTGGAAAATCCGAATCATATTACTGATTGCGCGGTCAACATCATATTCATCTAAAGAATCATTGTGAGCAAAGGAATTTCTTACATCTACTATTTCTTCGAGCCAAGTTGGTAGAGAATTAGTCTTTCTGCCGAAATCATTTCGGATAAATTCTTTACACCCTATAGAAAAAGATTTCAAGTGCTTCCAATCAATGAGATTCTTAGATTCTTTTCCGGCAATAATATCATTATCCCAATACTGCTGATGTTCATCTCTAAGGATTGATTTAAAAACATCCGGCCATTTCTTCCCCACTTTACTTTCCAATGTATCGATAACATAAATTCTGAAATTATCGATGAAAATATCTAATGCTTTTCCTGTTTTATCTCTTAAATTCATAATTGTATTTAATTTTTAAGTGATTTTATATTTTTGCCGCATAAATAGTTAATAATAATTCTGTGTTATCTATTAATTGATACACCGCTTTCTTGTTCGATAATCTTGATGATTCGGAAAGTATAATCGGTACTCCTTCTCCTCGCTTGTCCATTATATACTCCCGGTCAGTCGAAATATTATTAACATTGACCGGACATCTCGCAAGCAGAGAAGTCAATAATTCATTCCTTGCAGCTTGTCTTAACGGCAGACTTTCGATAGTCATTGTATTAGGAATAGTTCCCGGTGAGAAGAGTTCTAATCTGTCATCAAAGAGATGTAATCTTATTTTTGAAGATTGGATAGAATAATCTCTGTGAGCAACAGCGTTTACTATCGCTTCAAACACAGCATTCATAGAGAATTGCGGTTTTTCTATTCTGTGAGGAGCTTTTATAGCAGCCACTTTCATGTTTTTAAAAACGAAATTGCAGGCATCTTTTATTTGACTGTCTATCGGTCCAGTAATATCTTTTGCGTCAACCTGATAAGCGGCATTTCGCTCTTTACCACTATAACAAATGGCCTGAATAAACGAATTTTTTATATATTCTTCCGGTTGTTTTGCTGCAATAAGAATACCACTAACAGTCGGACAAAGTTTACCTGTATCGTTTTCAGCGATTAAATTCATTTTAGATAAAAATTCTATGCCCGTTTTGGGAGATAAAGGTGTTTTGAACCTTTCCCATAATTCCTTTTCTAAAATTTCTAATGGCGCGGATGATACCGCTTGCTCATCAAAATGAATGATTCCGGTTTGACTTCTTTGCTGAAACAGTCGCGCTAACAGTTCAGGCGTCATCTGCCTTTTACTACTTCCAATTCTGTGAAAATAACCGGTTGCGCTTTTATGAACATATAAACTCCTATTAACATCAATTCTAATTACCGGCTTTAATTTACCGTCAATGCCGGGAAGTAAAATCTTTCGAATGCTGCAAAAAAGCGGCGGGTCAATGAGGTCATTACAAATTCCGGTTAACCACATTTCTACAATGTCAAGCTTGTCTTCCGGAATTCCTGTTACCGTTTTGGTTTTATCATCAACACCAAGCAGGAAAATTCCACTGTATGAATTTGCCATTGCTGCAAGTTCATCGGACATAGAATTTCTATGCGGTTCAACAACTTTTCCATCTTTGAACCTTAAGTCTTTGAATTCAAAAATCGAGTCTTCACCCAAATCAATTTGATTAAGTAATTCTTCATTTGTATCAAACATTTTTGTCTCCTGCTATGATTCGTTTATAACGGTTCTTAAAAGCTTGGATTCCTCCTTCCATAATTCTACAAATGTCATTACGAACATTTTGTTCTCCCAAACCACCTTGTTCTTCAATTTGTACTTGTCCGTGTTTAAATTCCATTATATGAATTAACTCAGCATCACCATTAACAACAATATTCGGATTATGTGTTACAATGATTAATTGTCTTTTATTTTTAGAACTATGAATTTGTTTGACTATTAAATCGTAAATCAAAGCATTGTCTAAATCATCTTCAGGCTGGTCAATTATTAGAGGTTTATTATCATAACTCAAAAGAAAAGCTAAAATAGCGGCTGCTTTTTGACCTGCCGACCCTTTTTCCAAGTCTTCAAATCGGCCTCTTTGCTCATCGCGCGAATATTTTACACGTAATTGGTCTTCAGGCCACCAGCAAAGAAATTGGTCAATATTTGCCGGATGTTCTTCTCTTATTGCTTTCAATTTGTTTCTGAATTTTTCATGTATGTCTTTCGGCGGAGAGATGATAGATTGTTTGAATTTCTGAATCATTTCAGGTAATTTTTTATAATCAATGTCCTTTTTCTCCCAATCAAAAAGATCGTATAACAATCCTTTTTCAGCTTCCTCATCAAGAATGGAAGATTGAAAAGAAAAAGCATCTAATCCAATCAGATTTCTAAATTCAGACTCGATATTTGAAGTGTCTCCAAAGGGTATAAGTTCCATTTCTACGAAAGTAGTATCTTTTGTAGCTTCATTAATAAAATTTTTACGTAATTCAAAAAGTTCTTTTCTAAGATCGATAAATTGTTTATAAATTTTATTGATTTCTTCTTGGATATTCTCGGTTTCTTTTTGCAAATTCTTAATTCTCGTCATTTCCTGCTCTAATTGCGCGCGTTGTTGTACCCAACGTGAATAAACATTCAAATCAATATTACTATCTTTCTTCTTATATTCTTCTACTAATCTATTGTAAGCATTATATGCTTCAACAACAGATTTATACCAATTGGATTGTTCAAGTTTGCTTTTTCGTTTTGTAGAAATATCAACAACTTTAGATGCAAGAGCCGAAAGTTTTGTTTTAACATCATTTAATTCATTTGCAGTTTCATTATAAATATTTTTGACTTCATCAATAAACGGATCATTTTGAAATGGAAGTTCCGGGAAATCATTTTGCTCGGCACTATTTGCGGCTTCTATAATTTTAACACCAAGATTATGAATTGAATTGTCATCAAGGGGAAAAGAGTTAAACTGTTGAATTTTAATCTGATAATTTTTAAGAATCTCTCCGTGACCATGTTCCGCGTATTGTTTTAAATCATTAATAACATCATTTAATTTGGCTTGAATTTCTGGTGCTAATTTAAGCTGACGTTTTATTTCTCTACGTT
>QMOL01000146.1 GCA_003648225.1 Chlamydiota bacterium | reverse complement strand
CGATTCAAAACGGGAAACTTCATTCGCGCGTTTGATTATTTTATGGATCTGTCTTTTGGTTGCAGTGTTAAGATTAACCTGATTTCTCCATGCTTTGTCTCGTTCATCCCAGTAAATATCGCGTCCGTGTGTTTTTGTTGTGGCATATTTTCTTAAATAGCGATAAGGTAATAAATTGTTTTTATTATTTCCAAAAATATAATCTGTTAATTCATGTATCGATGAAAACGCTTTGTCATCCCATTGAGGAGATAAAGGGTTATATTCCTGGGGCTCATCTATTCCTTCGTCTTTTTCATCAATCAGTCCATCTCCGTCATTATCAATTTCATCCGACTGAAATTCTGATTCGGTAAGATTATCATCAACATTCGCCTGTCCGGGTTTTTGGTCGGCACCGTACCTGAATTTCATTATTTTTTTCGCGGCTTTGTAAGATAAAGGCAAACCGCGATTCTTTCCGTCGGAAAGAAGAGTCTCAAAAGTTCCGATTCCCTGATCCTGCATTTTGGTTGAAAGCGCGGCAGCGGCATTTACATTTATTTTGCTGTTTTCGTCTTCGACCATTACGGCATAACGTCCAATAATTGAGTTATTAGAATCGCGAACATAAATCCATTTACCATCATTTAATTTATCTTTCAATTCATCGATGTCAGTCGCGTCTTGAATATTTTTTTTTGAAGGAGTAAATGATGTTCGCCATATTTCCGTGTTGTCATCCCAGGCGGGTTGTTGAATATAATCGTCTCGCAGCAAACTGATAGCGTGTTCTAAACCTGCTTCAGCACATAAATCGGCCTGAACTTTTGCAACGGCAGTATTTGCAGATTGGTGTTCAATTGACATTAAAGTTGAAAATGACGCGGCTAAAATTGCAAGAACAACAAGTATAGCGAGCACGGCAACAAGAGCGATACCGTTATATTGATTTTTAATATTCATATTTTTGATTCTTGGGATAAATATTGCCTGAACGAAAAAATATTATCATTTATGTAAAGCATAAATGGGTTTTGCTCTGGCGCCAGTTTTAATATTCGTAACGTTACGATTATAACATAAATCACATTAAAAGTCAATTAGAATACCCCGGATGACTGGAAATTTCCGGGATTATTTATATTATTTAAAATCATTGACAATTTTATACACAAAATTTTTAATTATAAAAATATGGTGACAATCACACTTTTGAGCGTTTTAGATATTTTCTCACCCCGAAAGAATAGATTGTGATAGACCGCCACAGCATTACGGGAGGAGAAGACAAATCATGATGAAACAGCACAGGGCTCGCTTCTAATGTTTATTGTTTGCGAAATGCAAGTAAAGCTAATGCAATTATGTCTATAATCATCCCCGGTTCCGGGATTTCGAATTTGGTGCTGTACATATAAACTATTTTAGTAGAACCATTATAAGGGACGTAAGAAATTTTCATAATATTATTATCCGTAAATCCAAAACCGGAAATCGTTTCTATAACTTCTTTATTTGTAATAGTTTGCTCTTCTTTCCAATTTCCCGAGCGATTGCTCCATAAGTAAAAATGATCGTATGTGCGAGCGTTGTGAGCAACCCATACATTACCATTAATATCTACCGCTATAGCGCTTCTGTTCCAAAGATCCGCGATATCACCAAGTGTATGTTGTTCCCATGAACCATTTGAGTTTTCTAACAGAACACATTTGGAATTAGCACCGCCTTCCGAGTTATCTTCACATGATATGTAAGCACAGTTGTTATTATCAAGTGTAAAACCTATTTGGTCCGCGTATAAATTCGATGCCATGACTTGTTCCCACGCGAACGTGCCGGATTCGGCTGAATCCTCAGTTCCAAACCATATCTGGTTATCTCCGTTTCCCGGACCTGAAATAACGATTCTTCGCTTCCCGTCTGTGCCGGTTTTCATGTTAAAAGGTCGGCGCAAAGCGTTTGGCGAAATGGGGAAAGGGGGAACAGTGACTTCGGCTGAAGTATAAGAATCACCTGCAGTATTAACATCAACTAATTTACCATTTGCGTTGTCACCGTCTTCGTACCAAAGCACTGATGTTTTTTTGTCTGGGGAAATGGAGATTACAGCACGCTTTTCTTCAAGAATATTTGTTACTATCATTATAGGTATCGTCCAGACAGTGTTTGTACGCTGAACAAATGTATCACCACCATCAATGTCATAACTAAGGAGAGCTCTCGGCTCATTATCCGTGCCGAAAACAATGCCTGCTATAGAACCTTGTTGATCAGTACTTATTGGAACAGGCGAACTTAATGTTCCGAGGGAAGTTTCTTCTATATATTGCGCATTGTTTCCTGACGCGGAACTGTAAACAAATGCCGCCTTGCCATTTGGAGCAATAGCCATTGCCGGCATATTGGTTGGATTAGTGTAAGGAGCTAAATCGGAAGTTGCAACGACAGTTTTCCATTCAATATCTTCATAAACTTTATAGTGATAAATTGAAGATGTAGTAATATCGGCTTGCGCGTTTGCAGCAACCATATAAAAATCAACAGCAGAATCAATTGCCTGACTTATAATGTTACCATAGAAAACAAACGGTGATGCAGCGTTTGTCGTCATTTGAATTGGTCCAATATAAGCACCGCTATTATTCACCCTGTAATAAAGATCAACATTTGTAATGATTGTATTGCGGGCTTTTACAAATGTTTGAACAGTAACATCCCGTGTTTCAACAGGAGTGGGATCATCAGAATAATCAACTGAAACAAATTCGGGAGCGCCGGTAACGACAATTTGTATACCAAAACCAAGAAATTTATTAGTGGCAAGAGCGATATCGCTTATGCGTACTTCATCAATAATTCCGTCAACCCAATCGGAAACACTACTATTCCACATTCCGCGACCGATTGTCCAGGTTTCATTATTAACTAACATTCCTTTTCCGCTTGGAACAGTAACTGTTGATTCCAATTCATAATCATCATCGGCTTCCTGCTTAACATAAAGATAAGCTTGTGTTCCGTCGCATACTGCAGCAATGTAATACCATTCTCCAATATTATAGTTGAAAGTACTCATACACGACACCCAGTTTAAATCGGTGTCAAAAAAGCCAAGATGAATTTTGTGCTCTGCTGCATCATTTCTGAATTTAATGTGGAAAGTCGGATCGCCCGAGCCGGACGGTTTTCCGTCTTTTCCAACTGCGACTTGCCAGTTAATCTGTCGCACTTTCACCATACACTCAACTGTAAAACCGTTTGTGAATGGATAACTGTCTATCATATAGGGCTGTTCTGCTCCAAAAGGTCCAAGATCATCACTCGGTATGAAATCCATAGCGAGTAAGTTGGTCACACCGGTTTGCGGAACAACAGAAAAAGGGAGTGAATTTGTAGGTGTTGGTCTTGAAGGCTCCCACCATGATGACATATCATTAGTAAAACCTGATGAATCTTTGTACCAGTCGTCCTTATCACCTGCGTGTTGGATGCCGTTTTCGCCTTCTTCAAATCTCCAGTAACCGATAGTTTTTGCATTAAGGTTTAGAGACAAAATAATAAGGAATATGATGGTGAAAGTAAATTTTATCATTTGTTTATCTCCTTCATATTTAGTAAATCCGAAAAATTATCAAAAGTGTAATCGGGCTCAATATGGTCTTTTACTCCATAACCGAAAGTAAAGAAAGCGGATTTTATTCCGGCATTTTTGGCTACGTGAATATCCGTATAATTATCCCCAACCATTAATAAATCTTCTTTCGGGATATTCCATTTCTCCATTATCAAAAGCAATGCTCCGGGATCAGGTTTTTTAAATGATGTTGAATCTTCGCCATATATTGTATCAAAAAAACGAGTGAGGTTCATCTCGTTTAAAATTGTTAATGTCGGCTCTTCAGGCTTGTTAGTTAAAACGGCACATTTAACTCCTGAAGCATTTAATTTCTCCAATGTTTCCACTGCACCATCATAACAATAAGTTTTATCGGTAAGATGTTCAGAATAATGTTTAAGATATTTTTGAAGAGCATTATCAATGTTTATTTCGGTATTTGCAAATGAACGCTCAACAAATTTGTGTGCTCCGTTGCCAACATAACTTGCAAGTTGTTTCACCGGTAACGCGGGAAAACCGTAATCTTTTCTGGCTAAGTTCATCGCGAGAGCAAGGTCTTCCCGCGTATCGATTATTGTTCCATCGAGGTCGAATATAATTCCTTTATACATAGTGTTAAATTAGGTTAATTAGGTCAATTTGTTATATATTGCCAGTGTCTTCACCGCCATTTGGCTGGCGGTAAACTCTTTTTCAACTCTTTCACGGGCTTGTCTGCCAAGTCTTTCGCGTAAATCATCATCGCTTAATAATTTTTTTATGGCTGCGGCAAGCGCGGCGGGATTGTTTGGCGGAACTATAATGCCCGTCTTGCCGTCATGATTAACATAAGGTACTCCGCTTGGCAGGTCGCAGCTTATCACCGGTTTTCCGGCGGCAAAAGCTTCGAGTTGAACAATGCCGAAAGCTTCGCTGCGGTAATTTGACGGCAGAACAAAGATATCGCATGCGTTATAAGCGGCTTTTAGTGTTTCATGGTCAGTGTTTCCGAAAAAGTGGACAAATTTTTCCACGCCGAGCTTTTTAACCATTATTTTTAATTTATTTTCAAGCGGACCTGAGCCAATCAACAAAAAATGTCGATTGCAATCCACCTTTTCTGAAGGGGAACATCCCGATTGCACATTGGGAGTGATGTAGGGGGATTTCTTAATAGATTGAATTAATACTTCCAATCCTTTGTAGTAAACTAAACTTCCAACGAAAAGAATTAACGGTTTCCCGGTTTTCTCAATTATTTCTTTCTTTAAGTTCTCATCGTAATTTTGTATCTCTTTCGGGTTAATCCCGTAATGAACTACTTCGAATTTTTCTTTTGGAAGTTTAGAAAGGAAAGGTGAAAATTCGATGTGCCTTGGTGTCGCAACAATTATTTTGTCCGCGCGTTTTAAAAACGCTTTGTGCAGTGGCGAATGCAATTTTAATAAAAATTTCTGACGAATTATATCACTATGAAATGATACAACTAACTTTCCCGGACAGCCGGCAAGAAAATAGCACAGTTCCGCCCACGGATTCGGCAAATGTATGTGAATAATATCCGGCTTTTTATTTCGTATAACAAACGGAAGTGAAAAGCAAAAACTCGTTGAAGCAAACTCGAATAATCTGCCGAGACGGGTTACGCGCACACCGTTAATTTCTTCATATACGGTTTTAATGGAATTGTTCGCGACAATGACCTCGAGGTCAACTGCTTCGATAAGCCGTTCGCAGAGGTTTTTCAGATAAGTTTCGATACCTCTTGCGTACGGGAAATAATATTTACCTATATGGATTATTTTCATTTTTCAGGCATAAATTTTTTGGAATCCGGCGTATGGCCGGACACGAATATATTTTTAGTCGCGAATTTTCACGAATTTAATTCAATTATTAAAATTTTAAATTCATCATAACGGGATGAATCTACTCAGCCGTGCCTAAAACTTAATTTAAACCGGCACGGCATTTTTCATAAACATCATGAGTCATTTGCGCGCACTTCTCCCATGAAAAATTCTTCGCGCGGGATAATCCTGAATTAATTAGCCGATCTCTTAGATCAGGTGAAGTTGCAATATCTACCATCGCGCTTGTCCAAGCATCAATGTCATCCGGCGGAATTAGAATAGCAGCATTGCCGGCAACTTCCGGCAGCGATGAGACATTGGAAGTGATGACCGGAGTTCCGGTGGCCATAGCTTCTATCACCGGCAATCCAAAGCCCTCGTATTTTGAAGGGTAAGCAAAAGCGAGAGCAGAGGCGTACCATAGAGGCAAATCATTTTCATTAACATATCCAGGCAAGAAAACAGAATTTTCTAAATTAAGGTTTTTAATTTCCCGGATTATAGTATCGGAGAGCCAAGTTTGTTCACCGGCAAGAATAAGTTTAATATTATGATTTGAGTCAGAAAAATTTTTGAAAGCGTGGATTAAAGTTATGAGATTTTTTCGCGGTTCGATGTTTCCGAGATAAAGAAAATAATTATCAGGGAGTTGATTTTCTTTTTTGAATTCTTGAATCCGAGAAATTGACGGAACATAAAAACTTTCCGGTTGAGCGAGAGGAGTAACGGTAATCTTCTTCGGAGATATTCCCATAATCTCAACAAGTTCATTTTTAGTAAATTCGCTTATTGAAAGAATATGATCCGCGTGTGGAATTCGTTTGTCAAAGTATTCATTAAAAAATTTCACACGGCCGGCAGGATGCGTTTCCGGAAATCGTTTGATCGACATGTCAAAAACGGTAACAACCTGTAATCCGGAATAGGGTAGCAAGACGTAATTAGTATCGTGATAAATATCCGGTTTTATTTTTTTTGCGCCAAATTTGAAAATCAATTCCTTGATGGGTTGTGTAATTCTGTAAGGATCACGAAAAAGAGCTTTTAAGGTTTTTCTTGTTGCGGCATCAACTGTTGCCGGCCGCTCAATTATTTCTTTAGAAAAGCGTCTGCCATAAAAATAGATAAATTCATCTTCGTTTTTATATACTTTAGATAACGCTTTTAACAGGTGATAAGTATAATAACCAACACCTGATTTAGGGGCATTAAGCGGGAAAGCGTCGAGAAGGATTTTCATGGAAATTTATTGGACAAAATGGACCAATTGAACGTAATGGGCATAATTGTTTGCAATACAAAATCCCCCTCGTTTAGAGGGGGATTTATTGTAGCTCAGTTTATTTTGTTGGTTCAGCTTCCGGCTTAGCCTCCGGTTTGGCTTCCGTTTTAGCTTCCGTTTCAGCTTCCGGTTTTGCTTCCGGTTTTGCTTCCGGTTTTGCTTCCGGTTTTGCTTCCGGTTTTGCTTCCGGTTTAATTTCCGGTTTAATTTCCGGTTTAATTTCCGGTTTAGGCGGAATCTTTGGCTGCATCATTCCAGATAGAGGTTTTGGGTGCGGCATTATGTTTTTGTTCCACTTAATTGGAAAAACAGAGACACCGACATCGAAGTTGTCATCTTTGAACTGAGGAAACGCAACAGACGGATTCCACGTTCTATCGACATCGAAGCGAACAAGAATATCTTGTTTTTTAGTAAGGTATGGCAATAATTTAGGATTATTACTAATGTCGATATCAACAAATTTTCTATTTTTTCTATAGAAAACAATATTTGTTAAACT
>QMOL01000145.1 GCA_003648225.1 Chlamydiota bacterium | reverse complement strand
TTTGAAATGTCATTGTCGCCCATATCAAGTGAGCCGCTCATTGTATCACCGTTTTGATTTACCCAGCGGTCGTCCCAAGTTGTGCCAACAGCGTTTGTTGCCGCATCGGTATATGCTTTTGCATCAATCAGAACCTGATTGGTTGTACTCGCTGCACCGGAAACCCGTTGCCACACACCGGTATGATTGATAAACATTACGCCATCGGTGTCAATAGCTACTGTACCGTCAGCAACGAATGTGAGATCATTAAGATTAGTTTCCACTAATCCCATCGACTGCGCGGCTTCAATGGTATTTGTCATCATGTACAACCTCTGATGTACTTTAATCGCATGCGCGGAAGCGGCCGTTCCCAGCACGAGACAAATGATGACGAGGGTTTTGAGAGTTTTCATTTTTTTTCCTCTTGTTATTTGTGTTATTATATTAGTTTTCATTTTAATTCCTGTTTTTATTGTTAATATTATGTATGTCAGTAAATTTTTTATTCAATTTCAAATACCGGTTTGTTATTCTTAAATATAGTTGTATTGCCCGAAGGGCCGGAACTGATGTACGCGCTTTTGGCGCTGTTTAAATAAACGCGGCCGTCATCCGGTAATTCAATGTTAGTGTCTGAAACAAGATTGGAAACCTGAAGTTGCCCTGTACAGACATCCCCGGCCTTTAATAAAAATATATTGGATAATGTGGTTAAATTTGCAAATCCGGCGTTGTACATTGATGTAGCAGTATTTGCAACTATCTCATTATAATCGTATCCGTCAACCATATCGGCATTTAAAGCGGTCGGAACAGAAAGAATTTCCTGCGCGGGACCTAATCTGTAAAAAGTCCCCGAAGAATTATAATTAAACCATACCGATAAATATAAATTGCTTTCATTAGAAAAAAGTTGCCGGGGTATAGGCTGCATTCCGGAACCGCCGAGAGGAACATGGAAAAAACCATTATCCACATTTAAACTTATATTTGCCGCAGGTTCACCGGACATTGCTCCATCATTTGACCAATAATTCGTTGTACCGTTTTTGTCGCCGATAGCAAATTTAAAATAACCGTCTCCCACATAAGCGCCGCCTTCAACTTCAACGACTCCCTGATAATTAAATTCAGCGGCTTTAGTTTGCGAAGCAGTAATGCAAATAATCATAAGCAGCGAAAAAGCTATAAGTTTTTTATTTAAAACACGTTTTCTAAGCAAAAACAGCAAAGCAAAAGGCAGTAATAAGAATAACGCAGGCTCAGGAATCTGCGTTATTAACATGATTGTCCGCGATGTCGAAAAACCAAACACATTACTCGATGAAAGTGCAAGCTCAACTGTATCACCTTCATTCAAATATAAATCTAATGACCATAATGATTGATTGGAAACCTGATTTATGTCAGCAAGTGATAATTCTATACCGTTGGTATACGCAATTGCCGCTGAATTAAACTGGTAATATACCGTTGGAGCTTTCCCGCCGGAAATATGTAACGGGTAATCAATACTGTCATATTGCCCGGTTCCACCGGAAAGTATGGTTATAGGAGTAATAACACTAGGTGGTGGGGGAGGAGTAGCAAGTGATAATCTGTTCCAGTAACTTGCAATAATTTCAATAGCATCAGATGATGTCTTTGACGCGCCGCCAAAAGGAAATCCCATTGTCCAGCCGGTTGCTATATGCGAACTTCTCGGAGCTAAACCCGAAGCAGAGATAAACCCGTTATGTGAAAGATGTGGAGTTAAAGCACCTAACGCTGAGAGCGACAGAAGCATATAACAAAACAAAAATTTTCCGCTTACACGGGAAATTTTCATTATAATATCTTTTAAGAGTAATCCGCCCATTTATTCCATATTTGAAAATCGCATAATTGCAATCATTCAATTATTTTGGTACAGCAACACCACTAGCAGCGGCATATTCGCCCGTATATTGGTATTGAAGTTCTTTATTATCTATTTATTAACAATAACCATTATAGAACATTGTATCATAAAGTTTGATAAAATGCAAGCGGATATAAAAATGAGCATAAAATGAAAATTATATTCTCAAATTTACCATGTGATTGATCTTTTTATCTAATCAATGTGCAGCACAAATTGTTCCAAATTAGTCAAATATTGATGAAGTGTCCTGATGTGCGTCACTTAAGAAAACGGTTGGAATCAAATTATTGATATTGGTCGTGCAAAATCACAATATTCATTGCAAGAATGCAACATTTTTTCACATAATTTTCAATATATTGTGGAAATTTTCAATTTTATTAATATATTTTGTGTTTGTGGCTGTATAGTGGGAACTTTGAATTTGTTCGCAATGCGCCAACCGCTTAACCAAACAATTTCATTTCCCAATTCAATAATGGGAATAGCAGCTTTAAGCTGTTGCGGAATATGCGCGGTAATGAATATGTTTTTAATTTTAGATTTTTTGCCATTAATCGGTGTGTATCTATCCCCGTTTTTTCGTGAACGAATGTTAAAAACAGATTGTTTCGGTATAGAAGCGTATTGAATCATCTCGGTTTTGTTTCCGAGGGCAATTTCTTTCCAGGCTTCACCGTTTGAGGAAATACTTTCTTCTCGATGTTCAACCTGTTCGATAGAAATCACAAGTCCTGATTTTGAGAGAAAAGTATCATCGATGGTGATTTTTATGTTATTGATTTTGAAATCTTTTTTTTGTCCTATAAAAAGGTGATTGTATGCCTTGCCGATAGAAATATTTCCCGAAAACTCCTGAGGGCAGTGTAATGAATCACTTAAAGCAAACATTTTCAATCCGGTTATAGATTTATAAGAAAATTGTGATTGGTTGGAATTAATGGTTTCAAGCATTAACATCAAGACTGCATTTTGCACAGCCGGATGGAGTTTTTTGAAAACCTTTAACGGGAAAAGATTTCCCAGCGGTGATTTTCGTCTGTGTTTGTAAAAAGTTTCTTCAGCATGCTGTGAAATAAAATCATAAGCTTCTGCCGATATGGCGGCAGTTCTTAACAATCGCCCTTTTATATTCGATTTAAAATGCTCGTTTAACTTTGGTACAAGATTGTGCCTTAGCCAGTTTCTGTCAAAGTGAGTATCGCTATTTGAAGAGTCGTATCGAAACTGTAATTTCATTCTTTCGATATTATCGTCCAAAATACTTCGCGAAATATTAAGCCAGGGACGCACAATCTTAAGCTTACCGAAAAAAGTTGTTTTTTTCATTCCGGCAAGACCTTTCAGTCCGGTGCCGCGGAACAGGCGCAATAAAACGGTTTCTGCCTGGTCGTCCGCGTGATGCGCAATAAAGATAGAATCGGCATTAAGTTTTTTGCAAGTTCTCGCGAACCATCTGTATCGATATTTTCTTGCCGCGTCTTCGATTGAGAATTTATTATTTTTTGCAAATTTTTTGATATCAACTTTTTTAGTGATAAATTTAATGTCAAGATTTTTACAAATTTCTTTGCAAAAAGTCGCATCACCTTCACTTTCATCGCCGCGTAGTGAATGATTCAAATGCAGAGCTGCAATTTTAAAGTTATGTTCCAAACTAAGTTTATGTAAAGAATGCAGAAGCAAAACCGAGTCACTGCCGCCTGAAAGGCCAATACAGTAAGTTTTATCTTTTTCCAGAAAAGGCAAGATAGAGTTATTAAGCGATTCGAAATCATGACGGAATTTTTTCATATATTAATTTTACCAAAAAATAAGAAAAATAGTTAATGGTTGGAATTTGACCTTCAACCTCCAACCTTTGACTTTTAATCCTCCTTCGGCGGATATTCGAAATTAATGAGTAACGAACAATGCCCGAAAATTTCCCCCGGCATGCGTGAGGCACGGCGGGCGTTTTGTGAGTTACGAATAACATCTTATTGACATAAAATCCATTACCTGTTAAAATAAATGTACTAAATTTAATTAATTAGTTATTTTAATCGGATTTGGAAATCCGACTTACTTTGTCAATCAACAATTTTTGTTGAATGTAATCTAAACATTAAAAGGACAAACATAAATGAAGAAAAGTCAAAACGAAGAAAATGATGTGGCACGCTGGTTAACGTATAGACCGGAAATTAAAGTGTTGGATTGTACCGTACGTGACGGCGGCTTGATGAACGAGCATAATTTTGATGATGAAGCTGTCAAAGCGGTTTATGATGCATGTGTTGCCGGCGGCATAGATTATATGGAGCTGGGATATAAAGGTTCCAAAAGTGTTTTTTCTCCTACACAATACGGTCCATGGAAATTTTGTTCCGAAGATGATATTAGAAGAATCGTTGGAGATAATGATACTGATGTAAAACTTTCCGTTATGGCTGACGCTGAACGAACGGATTATCACACCGATATTATTCCTAAAGATGAAAGTCCGTTAGACCTTATTCGCGTTGCGTGTTATATCCATCAGATACCGACAGCGCTTGATATGGTAAAAGACGCACATGAGAAAGGGTATGAAACCGCTGTTAACCTTATGGCAATATCTATTATTCCGGACAGAGAACTTGATAAAGCTATGGAACTCATTGCTGCATCAGACGCGGATATTATGTATCTTGTTGACAGTTTCGGCGCTTTATACAGCGAGCAGACACGGCATATTATTAAGAAATATATGAGTTATATGGAGCCGCTGGGTAAACGCGTTGGAATGCACGCGCATAATAATCTTCAACTTGCTTTTTCAAATACTATAGAAGCAATTGTCAATGGAGCTAATATGCTTGACGGAAGCATGGCCGGGTTTGGCCGTGGAGCGGGTAATTGTAATATGGAACTTTTAACGGGATTTCTTCACAACCCTAAATACAAATCACGTCCGTTGTATGAATGCATTCACAAGTATATTGAGCCATTACGAAAGGATTTGCTTTGGGGCTTTGACTTACCATATATGATCACCGGATTTTTAAATCAGCATCCGCGGGACGCGATTAAATTTAATTTATCGGAAGATCGGGGAAATATTGTAAAATTTAACGATATGATGGCGGAAAAAGAATAATTCTGTATAAAGTAAATGAATTTAGATTTGGATTTGTATTAAAATAATTCTGCAAAATGATTGAATTTTAAAATTGTTTTGTCATAAAAATATGCTAAAATTTATCCCCGCAAAATTATTAGGAATAATTGTTCATTGGTTTAGTTCAATTTCATATCCGAAATTTTTGGTTTCCGCTCTGTGTAAATGGTTCGCTCGTAAATATGAAATTGATACAAGTATTTTATCAAAAAAATTTGATGAATATAATTCCCTCTTAGATTTTTTCATTAGAGAACCCGGCATAGGAATCAGACCAATTTGTTCAGGAAAAAATGAAATCGCATCACCGGTTGATGCTTTAATTACCGCAGTTGGAAAAGCGGATTCGGAAGAAATTATTCTGGTGAAAGGTTCAAACTGTACAATCAATCAACTTGTTCTAAAAAATCATTCCGAATATGTTAATGGTGATTATGTTATATTATATCTTTCACCCGGAGATTTCCACAGAATTTATTCGCCGTGTGACGGTGTTGTTTCGCGAAGCTGGCTTATAGCCGGTAAATTATGGCCGGTGTTTCCAAACTTTGTAGAAAAAAATCCTCAGACTTTTTGCAAAAACAAAAGAGTTGTCACCGAACTTGTATCCGAAGCAGGTAAAATTATGATTGTAAAAGTCGGCGCTATGAATGTGGGGCGAATACCTGTTAATCATTCTCTACCGTATTCATCGGAAGAGCAAAAAGTTTATAAAAAAGGTCAGGAAATAGGCAGATTTGAATTTGGCTCAACAGTAATTCTTTTATTTGAAAAGGGTAAATTCAAACTTGAGCCGGAAGTATCAACCGGTACAAAAGTAAAGATCGGGCAAAGAATTGGAATTGGTTGTTAAATGTCATTTCAATCTTGCGATATCAATAATTTCTTTGTTATCAATATTATCAGCAATCAGAGCAATATTCAATCTATTGTTTTTAAAAACTTTTCGGGCAATTCGCTGAACATCATCAGCGGTAACATCATTAGTTTTTTCGATTAACTGTTCAATGGTGAGAAAATCACTTTCGGTAAGAGAATTTCTACCGAGCCAAATCATAAATTCGGTAGTGTGTTCCATTGTGAGCGCCATGATGCCGTTCAAGTATTCTTTAGCGTGCTTGAGTTCAGTTTTTTTAATTCCCTTTTCCGCTATGTTCACGCAATTTTTAAGAACAAGGCTTAGCGCGTCAGAAAGTGTTTTGACATTAGTATCAAGACTGATAATTAAGGAGCCGACATCGGTGAATCTTGACAAATGTGAATGAACAGAATAAGCGAGTCCTCTTTTTTCCCTAATTTCGTGATTAAGTCTTGAACTCATATTTCCGCCGAGAATATTAGACAATACTCTGAGAGAAAAACGGTCGGGATGAAGTCTTCCTACCGAACGAAATCCTGCAACAAGATGAGCTTGTTCAGTAGATTGATTACGAATATTGACTCGAGGTTTCTTTTGATTTGATTTGACAGGAATGAATTTTGGGACAGGTCCTTTTGAATCCCATTTCGCCAGATGTTTTTTCACGCATTTAAGAACATCATTGTGAGAAATATTCCCCGCGACACTAATAACTGTATTATTTGGAGTATAATTATTCTTTCTGAAATTGACAAGATCTTTACTTTTAATTCTATCAACAGATTCAAAAGTTCCAAGCACAGATCTTCCAAGCGGATGATTTTTCCATATTGTCGCGCTGAAATCATCATAAACAAGCTGACCGGGCATATCCATATACATTTTAATCTCTTCTTTTATAACGCCGCGTTCGCGATTCATCTCGCTACAATTAAAAACGGCGTTAAGATACATATCCGCCAGCACGTCAAAAGCCTTTTCGAATTTCGGGTAACGAACTTTAGCGTAGTAACAAGTGACTTCTTCGCTTGTAAAGCCGTTAATACTTCCGCCCATTCCTTCGATGGCCTGTGAAATTTGTCTTGCGTTTCTTTTTTTGGTGCCTTTGAAGCAGGCATGTTCCAGAAAATGAGAGATGCCGAGTTCTTCATCCTGCTCATGCCTTCCACCTATACCGACGAGTATGCCGACGGCAACTGATTCCATAAAGGGCATTTCGGCGGTAACAATTTTCAGGTTGTTATCCAGTTTAGTTTCTTTAAAAGGGAATTTACTCACAATTATTTAATGGATTAATGGATTAATGACCAGGCGTAAACGCGTGATAAAATTAAATAATTATATTTGCAATTAATATAAATAAGTTATTAACGCCTCTTATCATTATATCAAAAATCGGTGTATTAATAAAAATAATCAAAATAATAAGACTATAAGCCGACATTTTATCTAAAATCCTGCGCCCGTTATATCCAAGCAACGGCCGCAAAATATGTGACCCGTCAAGTGGAG
>QMOL01000144.1 GCA_003648225.1 Chlamydiota bacterium | reverse complement strand
GTTGCATGATCAGTCACACTATGCTCACCCTGCACACGAGTATTCAATTCCATAAAATAAAAATTCTTATCTTTGTCAACAAGAAATTCTACAGTTCCGGCACTTGAATAATTTGACTCTCTTGCCAACTTACAAGCCGCATCACCCATTTCCTTTCTCATCTTTTCATCAACAACAGGCGAAGGAGATTCTTCGATAAGTTTTTGATGGCGACGCTGCATTGTGCAATCCCTTTCACCAAGATGAACTACATTTCCGTGTTCATCTGCAAGTATCTGCACTTCAACATGACGTGGATCCATAACATATTTTTCTATGTAAACATCAGGGTTGCCAAAACACGCTTCGGCTTCCGCGCGTGCTGTATTAAAAGCATTTTGAAGGCTGATCTCTGTGTGAACAACACGCATTCCACGCCCCCCGCCACCTGCTGAAGCTTTTACTATTAAAGGATAACCCGCTTTCGATGCTAAAGTTTGTGCATCTTCAATTGTTTCCACAACTCCTTCGCTTCCCGGAACCGTTGGAACACCGCATTTTTCTGCAAGTTCGCGCGCGTTAGCTTTATCACCCATCTGATCAATAGACTCATGAGACGGACCTATAAATTTTATATTACATGATTCGCACACTTCGGCAAAATGTGAGTTTTCCGCCAAAAAACCATACCCGGGATGAATCGCTTCAGCATCTGAAATCTCACATGCAGCAATTATTCTCGGTATGTTAAGATAGCTTTCACTCGCAGGCGCTTTACCTATACAATAAGCTTCATCAGCATATTGAATATGCAGGGATTCTTTATCAGCTTCGCTGTAAACCGCGACAGTCCGAATTCCCATTTCGTGACATGCACGAATTATTCTTAAGGCGATCTCGCCTCTGTTTGCAATAAGTATTTTTTGAAACATAATATTTATGCTTAAGTTGTGATAATCTTTTTTATCAGTTTCTTTCTCTAATGATTTAAACAGGACGAACTTTGAAAAGAGCCTGACCAAATTCTACCGGCTGGCCGTTCTGAACACAAACCTGTTCAATAGTCCCGCTAACTTCAGCTTTAATCTCATTCATTATCTTCATCGCCTCAACTATGCACACCGTTGTGTCCGGTCCGATTGACTGACCAACCTGAACATATGGCTCGCTGTCAGGACTTGCTGCAGCATAAAATGTTCCAACCATAGGAGACTCAATTGTAATAAAATTACTGTCTTCAGCAGGAACAGCGGCAGCTTCAACAGGAACAGCAGCAGGTATCGCAGGAGCAGCAGCAACAGGCGCAGGCGCCTGGATGATTTGCTGCGGTGCCGGAGCAATCAGGTCTCTTCTCAACACCAATTTTTCATCTTCTTTTTCAAGTGTGAATTCGGTTAAGCCGTGTGTATCCATCAACTTGAGTATCTGTTTAATTTCTTTCAAGTCCATAATTTACCTTTGTAATGGTTAGCGGACATTTAATAAATATAAATAGTCAGTTTAATTTTAACTTAAGCGCTTATATTGTAGTTTTTTATTGAAAAAATGTCAAATACTCTTTTTTTTATTGTTTTTTTATTACTTTTTCACCTTTTTTACTTTTTTTACCCTTTTCACTCGATTATTGCACTATTCTTCCCATTTCTATATAATTAGTTTTGACCTTTGACCTTTGACCTTAACAAATACTAAATATTCAATACGCCACGGGCGCACTTTTAAAGCTGGAATATTCAATGACAAAGTTAAGAATTTTGTATTCACTTTTTGATTGCTTATTTTACTGTTAATTATTGAATATTTTGAATATTTAATTTAACTTTTAACTTTTAACTTTTAACCTTGAATACTAAAACTAAAAACTCTTCGCAAATACTACTTACTTTAGCATGCTTCGTCATCGTTGTCGCAGGAATCAGTGCCGCGCAAGTTATTGTTATTCCATTTTTATTATCTGTTTTTATCGCGATTATTATTGCTCCGCTAATGTTCTGGCTCCACAAAAAAGGTCTGCCGACTTTGCTCGCATTGCTAACGGTTATTGCCGGTCTTTTACTTATTGCTGTACTTATCGGTTATTTAATAGGTTCTTCAGTGCAGTCCTTTTCAAATAATTTACCGGCTTATCAGGATAAACTTGACCAGCAGACCACTTATGTCATAACTCTGCTCGACAAATACGGTGTTGATACAAAAACTCTTTCTCTCGATAAATTTCTGAAACCGGGTGTTGCTATGAAATTTATTGCCGCATCACTGAACAGTCTCGGCAGTATGATTACAAACGGTTTTTTAATTTTAATGACGATAATTTTTATCTTGCTTGAAGCGGCAAGTTTTCCGTCAAAAATCCGTGCTGCTCGTGGAAAACAAAAAAATCCCGGATCACAAAAGTTGGAAGTTAATGTTTTTGTAAGCAATATTCAGCATTATATCGCTATTAAAACTTCTACAAGCCTCGCTACGGGAATTATTGTTACAGTAATGCTCTTTATTATCGGTGTCGATTACCCGCTCTTATGGGGTCTCATCGCTTTTATGCTGAATTATATCCCGAATATCGGCTCCATTATCGCTGCTGTTCCCCCAGTTCTCCTCGCCGTCATTCAATTCGGTTTCGCGAAAGCGGGCGCCGTGGCTATAGGTTATCTTTGTATTAATATCTTAATCGGAAATATTGTCGAACCAAAATTGATGGGACGCGGACTCGGACTCTCAACTCTTGTGGTCTTTCTCTCCTTGATTTTCTGGGGATGGGTTTTGGGACCCGTTGGAATGTTACTCTCTGTTCCGCTCACCGTAACGGTAAAAATCGCACTTGACAGTCGCGAAGACACAAAATGGTTATCGATTCTCCTCGGTCCGGAAATTCGTAATGATAAAAAAACTTAGATAAATTACATTTGAAATTTGAAATTTGAAATTGGACGTTGGACGTTGGACGTTGGACATTGGACGTTGGACGTTGGACATTGGACATTGGACGTTCGATGTTGGACGTTAGACATTAGACGTTGGAAATTTGAAATTGGATATTCAGTATTCAATGTTCGATATTTAACTCCCCTCCTGTTTTAGGTGCCACATCCCGAGTATTTCCTCGGGAAGGGGTGGCACAAAGTGCCGGGGTGGTTTTAAGAAGTTGGACGTTGGAGTAGCTTACTTCGACCCGAAGTGAGTAATTTGAAATTGGACGTTAGATATTGATAAAATCTGTGAAATTAGTGTAAATTTGCAGAGCACCCGGAGATTTTCGGGCGTATCAAAAACAACTCATAAAATTATATGAAAAATACCGCAAATAAAATCCTCGCTATTCTCGCCCATCCGGATGACGAAACTTTGTTCAGCGGAACGATTGCCCTTCTTGCCGATAAAAATATTCCAATACAAATCGTTTATGCGACCTCCGGAGATGCAGGTGGTGACGCAACAGGTCAAAATTTATCCGGTGATGCTCTCGCGGTTGTCCGTGAAGAAGAAACACGTGACTCCTTAAAAATTCTCAGCTTAAGCACTCCACCGATTTTCCTTAAATATCACGATGGTAATTTAAAAAATAAACTCCCGGAACTAAGAAAAAACATCTCCAAACTGATCAATGATTTTCGACCAAATATTATTGTTACTTTTGGACCCGACGGCGTAAGCGGTCATCCCGACCATATCGCAATCGGGGCGGCAACGGATTTTGTTTTTGACACAAAGGAAGATGTTGAAATGCTTTTACACATTGTTATTTCAGAAACAAGAACAAAAATTTACAACAGTGTCGCGGAAAATTATCTGGTTGAAAACGCTGTAAGTGACAAAGCAATAAACTTAAAAATTGATGTTGAAAAGTATAACGATAAAAGATTGAATGCGGCTGTCGCTTACAAAACCCAATTCACCGAAAATGACTGTAAAGCAATCGGCGAGCTCATCGAAAAAGCGCCTTACGAAGAATTCATCATCGCCCGTAAACGGGGAATGGAAGTCGCCTACTTCGACCTTTTAACTCCGCGTATGCCGGGGCGAAGTAGGTAATTTATTAATAATTCATTTACTTAAGATTTTGCGTAATTTTTTTGATAACATCTCATCCCGATGAATAATCGGGATGAGGTACTTTTTCATCACTCCCGGTTTCAATCAACAAAATTTGTTGAATTCAACCGACAATTTTTGTCGATTGAATTAATTGTGGTCATTGCTGCTTTAGCGTTAATAAAATTAATTAATTCGTGTTGTTTGCACAGAAATCTGGAAAAACAAACATTCCGGTATAAGTATGGTATAATAATTATACCATGAATTTTGAATTTGATATAAAGAAAAAACATTGGTCCGGAATAATCACTTATCGAAATAATAACATACGAATTATATCTATACGCCGTTCAAGAACAGAGGAGATTGAAATATATGAAAGCTAAAGATTTAGATAAAATGTTTGATGATGGTAAAGATATTACTAAATATCTTGATTTAACTAATGCAAGAAGACCCGAACAGGAACAAAAACGGGTTAATGTTGACTTTCCTGTTTGGATGATTCATTCACTTGATAAAGAAGCTCGCCGTTTGGGAGTCCCCAGACAATCTATTATCAAAATATGGGTTGCGGATAGACTTGAAAAAGCAACAATTCAATAAGGAGGAACAAGTATGAACATCAAAAAACATGGAAGTGAATTTAGCAAAATCGCAATTTATTGAAACAAAAACTGGCAGGAAATTACAGCAAAAATCGGTTCCTGGTTTATGTCAGGTGAAGTAAAATATTTTGAAAATTGTGATGATGCGCTGGCTTGGCTGCATAAATGATAGATTGTCGATTGCAATCGACATTTTTTGTCGATTAAAAATAATATGAAAATTAAAAGTACACTTGTGGTGGTTGTCTTCTCACTCATCTTCTTTTTACTGAGTGGTTGCGC
Source organism: Chlamydiota bacterium (assembly GCA_003648225.1). GTDB lineage: Bacteria > Auribacterota > UBA3054 > UBA3054 > B51-G9 > B51-G9. Next base: position 2,525 of record QMOL01000144.1, on the reverse strand, counting down.
ACGCACGCATAACACCGTAATGCAAGAAAACCATCACAATATTGATGAGCCTCAAAAAAATAATATTCTCAATCCAAAAGGTAATTTTGTACTTTATGTAAGTAACCAAAGTTTTGCCATTACGCCCATTGACATAAGAATTAGAGTTGATGACATACCGGTAGTTGATGAATCTTTCCGTGTGGAAGGTCAACATAACTGGAAAACTTTTGTACTCAAATTGTCGCCGGGTAAACATAAAATAGATGTATCTTCTCAAAAAGGCGGTGCTGCTCTAAGCAAAAACTTCGAGTGAGATAAAAGATATAAACTGACAAATGATTATAATAAATTTAACGAAGAATTCTGTTGCTATTGCAACAGTCGCAGTAAATGGCTCGCTGGCTTCGTTAAGTTTTTGAGCGAGCCTTTATTACTGCACTCCAAAAATCAGGAACTTTTTTCATTTTATTTCATTGGTAATAATTTTGTTGAATGCAATCGACATTTTTTGTTGATTGAACTAATTGCACCCCATGTGTCGTGACCGCCCGAGTTTCAAGTTTCAACCGGCATACGCCAGTCGCTTTGCGAGTTTCAAGTTTCAAGTTAATTTTTCCCCATACCATTTCCGGCGTTACAGGAAGCTCGTTTATTGAAATGTCTAACGCGTTGCAAACCGCATTGGCCACTGCGGGCGCGATTCCCATTAACGGCTGTTCACCAAATCCTTTCGCGCCGAACGGTCCGTCGGGATATGGATCTTCAACGATTACGGGAATAATTTCCGGTGTATCTAAAGTTGTAGGAATAATATAAGTTGAGAAATTCGGATTTTTAATTACACCGTTTTCACGAATTATATTTTCGGTTAAAGCATAACCAATTCCCTGCAATGTTCCGCCCTGAATTTGTCCTTCAACCATCTGCGGATTAACGGCTTTCCCGACATCATGCGCGGCGATTATTCTGATAATTTTCACCTCACCGGTTTTTTTATTCACTTCTACTTCAGCTATATTTGTAGCATAAGCGTAAACATTGTACGCATCTCCCTGCCCTGTTTCCCAGTCGAATATTAAATGAGGCGGGTGATGCCATCCTGCCGATGAGAGTGATATTCTTTTTTTAGCGCATTCATCAATTAATTGCTGAAAAGTAATTTCCGTTTTCTCATCTTTATAAAAAACAAAATTATCTTTTATTAAAATATCTTTCTCTTCCGCTGAAAGTAATTCCGCAGCAACAGAAATTAATCGCGACTTTAAAATCCCCGCCGCATTCTGTGCGGCACGACCGGACATAGTTGTCGCACGTGAAGCAACAGTTGGCCCTGAATCCGGAACACGAGTTGTGTCTGTCGGTAAAATATAAACCATTGAATAATCAATGCCAAGCTCTTCAGCTACAATTTGTGAAAGAACGGTTTTCATTCCCTGACCCATTTCTGTCGTGCCTACCGCAAAAGAAACACTCCCGTCATTATTAATTTCCATCACCGCGCCTGTGCGTGCAAGATGTTCGCCACCTACCCCCAGCCCAACGCCATAATAAATTGTTGAAACACCCACTCCTGTAATTAGATCTTTGGTCTTTGTTCCATTTGGGCAAACACAAGATTTGCCCCTATTTTGACATTGATTATTGATTATTGGATATTGATTATTTAATTTACGGCCTCTTTCCATTGCCTTCTCCAGCGTTTCCATAGCGCCAACGCTCCACGGTAAAATTTGCCCTGTGATTGTCGCGTCACCTTTTCTCACAAGGTTTATTTTGCGAATCTCAAATGGACTTATTCCAAGTTTCTTTGCAAGTTCGTCCATCTGTCTTTCCGCCGCGAACAAAACCTGAGGAGAACCGAAACCGCGAAACGCTCCCGCGGGAACATTATTTGTCGCAACGGCATAACCCTCAACATCAACATTTTCACATTTATACGGTCCAACAGCGTGGATTACTCCTCTGAACAAAACGACCGGACTTAATGTTGAATAAGCGCCTCCGTCAATCACATATTCAACTTCCACGGCTATTAATTTCCCATCTTTATCCGCACCGTATTTCGATTTCACATAACTCGCGTGGCGTTTGCTCGTAACTGAAATATCTTCATCACGCTGATAAATTAATTTCACCGGACGTTTAGAATAGTAGGCTAACAACGCCGCCTGACATGCCGGAATAGAAGGCATATCTTCTTTCCCGCCGAACGCTCCACCGGTAGTTGTTTGAATAATATGCGCGTTGCTCAATGGAATTCCGAGTGTTATCGCCACTGCTTCACGAACATAAAACGGGCACTGCATACTCCCCGACACGCGCATAACATTTCCGGGCAGCGGTTCAGCGATAACGCCTTGAGTTTCGAGATAAGCATGTTCTTGGCACGGAGTTTTGTATTCATTTTCAACTATTGCGGCACATTTATCAAAAGCGGTTTTTGTATTTCCTTTTACTACTTTTTCAAATTTAAAGATATTATCATCGCCGAAAATTTTTATTTTTTTATTGTTCCGCGCTTCAAGTAAATCAAAAACAGCCGG
>QMOL01000143.1 GCA_003648225.1 Chlamydiota bacterium | reverse complement strand
GAAGAATATCATCAGTATTATTATGCAAAAAAGGGGATTTATCCGCAATGTGAGCATTAAAAAACTTATATTACAAAAACCTCTACTTAACATAATATAAATTATAAGACAAATGTAAATTATTGTAATATCCGATTTAAACAAGCCACTGATTTTCGCAGCGAGAATCATTTCTTTATTTTCTGATTTAAAATTTTTAATAATCTGTTTATTACCTCGCATTGCGGAAAAGGCATCAACGGTCATTGAATCTTTAGATGTATGAACCAGAGGAATTATATTACATTTTGATTTCCCCGTTTTAACTATGTTGCCCGCAACCGGGAATAGCAGGCGGTCTAATTGAGCGCACATAATTTCGTCCGGATTAAACATTGATGGATTGGCAGAAATCCAAGTAGGAGATTTTTCCGCGCGGCCGCTTCCTAATGACACAGTTGTAGGATGATCCATATCAACAACAATTTTTTTATCAGGAACTTCAAAGCCCCATGGTTTAAACAGTTCGTTGAGCTGAGAACTTCCCGGGATATTAATGCCCATAGACATAACTTTAGTATCAACATTGCAGAACGGATCAACAAAAAATACAGCTTTACCGCCGTTTAAAACAAATTGGTCAATTGCGAATTTAGTTTCATCAGCAAGGTTTTTAGGGTGAATAATAAGAAGTAAGTTCAAGTTTTTAGGAAATTCAGTCGCGTTAGTTTCCACATTAACAACATTAAAAGTTTTTTTCAATTCTTGAATGAAGACCCACGGCGAAGTCGGTCCCGAATTATTTTTGCCTCCGAGAACAAAAGGCTGCCCCTCAGTACCGGTAACAGGCAAGCTGCTGATAACACCGATGTTTTTTTTATCAGGATGAGTTACTTGAAAAATTAAATAAGAAAGATCGTATTCAAGAAATTTTTCTCTTTGCGGATCGAGAAACGGAATGACGGCGTGTTGGTCAACCGCTTCAGCAACGACACCGAAAAAGAATCTATTTTCGTAATCAAGAGGGTTAATTGCCGAGCCCATAACGCCGTATTTTTGCGCCCATTCTTCGGCGTCGGAATCCGGAGTCGGATCAAATTCTTCTAGTTCGATATTGCCCGAGCTGTTATTAACATACTCATCGAGCAGGTCTCTAACGCGAGCCGCGTAATTTTTAAGTGCCGGAGGGAGGTCTTTAAAATTTTTAGAGTAGAAGAATTTTAAAGTTACATCATCAGGCAGAGTTTTAATCATATTAATAGTGCCTTGCGAAAGAGTGTAAAGATTATTTTCCGTAATATCCGCTCGCGAGTAAAATTTATCTGCGAGAAAATTTATAAAAACAATAATTACAAATAAGGCAATAACTGCCGTTACTGATGAAAAGAATTTTCGTGTAAGTAAGTGTTTCATCATTATTAAATAGTTTACAGTTAATTATTATAGTTTGATTAACCGGATTTTCGCGAGTTAAGAACAGCTGTATTTGCGAAAAGCATAAATGCGATAACAGATAAATAATAAATAATATCCCGACTGTCAATAACGCCGCGCTGCATTGATTCAAAATGCGGCATAAAGCTTAACGCGGCAACAAAATTAATGAAGCCCGCGGATGCGAATTTCGACAAAGCTGATGTGACAGGCGGCCATCCGGCGAGGACGAGAAAGAGGCAAAATACGACAGCGAGAATAAAAGCAATAACCTGATTTCTAGTCAACGCGGAAGTAAAGCTTCCTATTGAAAGATAAGCACCTGCAAGAAAAAAGCTGCCGAGATATCCGGTAATAATAGCACCAACATCCGGGTTTCCAAGATAGAAAACAGTAATAACAAGCGGAAAAGTTAAAGCGAGAGCAATACCGACAAAAATCCACGCGGCAATAAATTTTGCAATGACAGCTTGTCCGGTAGTCACCGGCAGAGTCAAAAGAATTTCAATAGTACCACTACGTCTTTCTTCTGCCCAAAGGCGCATAGCAATTGATGGAATAAGGAAAAGAAACAGCCAAGGATGCCAAACAAAAAACGCGCGCAGATCAGCGATTCTCGCTTCATAAAAATTACTGACGTTAAATGTAAAGAAACCGCATAATATCAAAAAAATAACAATAAAGACATAAGCGACGGGAGAGTTGAAATACCCTTTAATTTCCCTTTTTACAATACTTTTAATATAGTGAAACATTGTTTTATTTTAAGGTTATGTTATAAAGTTAAAGTTTTTCAGATCATAAAAGTTTAAAATTGCTCATTTAGTTGTTACATTCCTAAAGACTTCATCTAATCTTCCTTCTTCAATATTAAATTCTTCAACTTCCCATTTCTTTTCACGCACTGCTGAGGCAATATGATGTGCAATATTTTTATTTTCTTTAGGGAATACGCGGTAAACGTTTGCGTTGTTTTTCTCACCGATTCTTTCCGCGTGGTAAACATCCGGCAAAGATGCTAGAAACGGAATCACAGAATCTTTAGCCACTCTGTGGATTGAAAGAGTAACTGCACCGTGAAGTTTAGACATTGCACGTAGTTTTGCCGGAGTACCGTCAGCGACAATTTGACCTTTGGCGATGATAATAGCACGCGAACAGACAGAATCAACTTCTTCAAGGATATGAGTAGATAAGATAACACATTTTTCTTCACCCATTTTTTTGATGAGTTGTCTGACTTCGTGTTTTTGATTCGGATCGAGTCCATCAGTAGGTTCGTCAAGAATTAAAACAGGTGGATCGTGGAGAATTGCCTGCGCGAAACAGACACGCTGTTTATATCCTTTAGAAAGAGTATCTATAGTTTGATGCTTAACATTTTTAAGAAAGCATTTTTCGATTGTATCATCAACTCTTTTCTTAAGCTCAGTACCGGAAAATCCGCGCATCTCACCGATGAATTTTAGAAAAGATTCAACAGTCATATCAGGATATACAGGCGCGTTTTCCGGCAAATAACCGAATTGCTTTCTGACATCAACCGGATTATTAAGAACGTCAAATCCGTTAACGGATGCGGTGCCGGAAGTTGGGGTTAAGAAGCAAGTAATCATTCTCATAGTTGTAGATTTTCCGGCGCCGTTAGGTCCGAGAAATCCAAGAACCTCGCCTCGATTTACAATGAAAGAAAGATTATTAACAGCGGTAAGCGAGCCGAACTTTTTGGTAAGGTTTTTTACTTCAATCATAAGATTATCGGGTTAAATGATTAAAAGGTCACATTAATCTTATGTCAAAATGACATTTAGTAAGTCAAAAAGACTAAAAAACATTCTTAAAATTGTTAAAATTTAACAGCACAAGCGTGCAAGCAATTTTTGTGCCAAACAATAAGTTTGTTATCGAAAAATAACTGCAACCGCTTGAATTTAAAAAACGTTTTTAGTATAATAGCCCTGTTTGGTATTATACCTTAAACTTAATCAAAAAAATGCGCGCCGTTTTATTATACGGCGCTAACAACTAAAAAAAGGATTATATTATGGCTCGTAAAAAAGTTTGTATGGACGGGAATGCCGCGGCAGCTCATGTTGCCCACGCAACTAATGAAGTGATAGCAATCTATCCTATTACTCCATCATCACCCATGGGGGAAATTTCTGACGCTAAAAGCGCGGCTGATACTCCAAACATCTGGGGAACTATTCCTTCAGTTGTTGAAATGCAGTCCGAAGGCGGCGCGTCAGGCGCTGTTCACGGAGCTCTAACTTCCGGCGCGCTTACAACAACATTTACAGCATCACAGGGACTTCTCCTTATGATCCCTAATATGTTTAAAATCGCGGGCGAACTCACAAGCACCGTTTTTCATGTGTCTGCACGCTCTATCGCCTGTCAGGCACTTTCAATCTTCGGTGATCATTCGGATGTAATGGCTACACGCTCAACCGGCTTTGCCCAACTGTGTTCCGGAAGTGTTCAGGAAGTAATGGATTTCGCTCTTATCTCTCAAGCAGCAACTTTAGAATCAAGAATTCCTTTTATCCATTTCTTTGATGGATTCCGCACTTCACATGAAATCAAAAAAGTAGAAGTCTTGGATTACGATGATATGAAAGCAATGATTAATGACGACCTTGTCCTCGCACATCGCAATCGCGGATTAACGCCTGACCGTCCTGTCCTGCGCGGCTCATCGCAAAACCCTGACGTTTATTTCCAGGGGCGCGAAACCGTTAATAAATATTATGAAGCTACTCCGGCTATAGTTCAAAAAGCTATGGATAATTTCGCCAAAATAGTTGGAAGAGAATACAAACTCTTTGATTATATCGGTCATCCGGAAGCTGAACGCGTTGTTGTTATGATGGGATCCGGTGCGGACGCGATGCACGAGACCATTGATTATCTTGTCGCTAAAGGCGAAAAAGTAGGCATGATTAAAGTAAGACTTTTCAGACCTTTCTCTATTAAAGATATGATTGACGCTTTCCCCAAAACAGTTAAATCTATCGCTACACTCGACAGAACTAAAGAACCAGGCTCAATCGGCGAACCACTTTACGAAGATGTCCGCACAGCGATTGGTGAAACAATGGAAGTTGACAAATCGAAATTCAATGTATGGCCGACAATCGTTGGCGGCAGATACGCCCTCGGTTCAAAAGAATTTTCAGCATCGATGTGTAAAGCTGTACTTGACAATCTCAAAGCTGATAAGCCGAAAAATCATTTTACTGTTGGTATTAATGATGATGTTACAAACACAAGCATTGAAGTTGACAATTCATTCCACGCGGAAGACGAAAGCACTTATTCAGCAATGTTTTACGGACTTGGATCTGATGGAACAGTTGGCGCGAATAAAAACTCAATTAAAATCATTGGTGATAATACTGATAATTACGCTCAGGGTTATTTCGTTTACGATTCTAAAAAAGCCGGTGCGGTTACCGTTTCTCATCTTCGCTTCGGTAAAAATATTATCAGAAGTTCTTACCTTATTACTAAAGCGGATTTCCTTGCGTGTCATAATTCTTCGTTCCTCGAAAAATACGATATGCTTAAAAATATTAAAGAAGGCGGCACTTTCCTCCTTAACAGTATGTTCAATGCTGATGAATTATGGGCGACTCTTCCCGCAGAAGTTCAAAAACAGATTATCGATAAAAAACTTAAAGTTTACACTATCGATGGCTTGAAAATTGCTGGAGAAATCGGACTCGGAAGCAGAATTAATGTTATTATGCAAACCGCTTTCTTCAATATCTCAAAAGTGATTGACGAAAAACTCGCAATTGAAAAAATTAAAGAAGCTATCAAAAAAACTTACGGCTCTAAAGGTGAGAAAATCGTCTCCATGAACTGCGAAGCTGTTGATAAAGCTCTCAACGGAATAGAGGAAGTTGAAATTCCGGATTCTCCTACTAGCTCTACTCATATTCATGCTGCCGTTCCCGAAACCGCTCCTAAATTTATTAAAGATCTTACAGGACAGATTATTGAGGGCAAAGGCGATGATGTTCCTGTTTCGGTTATGCCGGATGACGGCTCATTCCCTACCGGAACAACGAAATATGAAAAAAGAAACATCGCTGTCGAAATCCCGGTTTGGGATAATAATGTCTGTATCCAGTGCGGACTTTGTTCTTTCGTTTGTCCTCACGCCGCTATCAGAATTAAAGCTTACGATCCTGATTGCCTTAACGATGCTCCCGAAACTTTTAAATCTGTTGACGCTAAAGGCGGACCTGCTTTGAAAGGTAAAAAATTCACCGTCCAAATCGCTCCGGAAGATTGTACAGGTTGCGGTGCATGTATTGAAATATGTCCAGCTAAAAACAAGGAAATTGAAGGTAAAAAAGCTATTAATATGGAACTCCAGGCGCCACTCAGAGTAAATGAAGTCAAAAATTATGACTTCTTCCTTAATATCCCTGACCCGCCTGCTTCTATTATGAACCGCGCTACCGTTAAAGGAAGCCAGTTCTCAAGAGCTTTGTTTGAATATTCAGGCGCTTGTGCCGGATGCGGAGAAACTCCTTACGTAAAATTAATGACTCAGCTGTTTGGTGACAGAATGCTCGTTGCCAACGCAACCGGCTGCTCATCAATCTACGGCGGCAATTTACCGACTACTCCTTACACTACAAGAGATGACGGACGTGGACCGGCCTGGTCAAATTCTCTCTTCGAAGATAATGCGGAATTCGGCCTCGGTATGAGATTAACTGTTGATAAATTTACTGAATTCGCAAATGAATTGGTTGACAAATGTCTCGCTTCTGACAAATGCACGGATATACAACCACTGCTTTCAGAAATCAAAGACGCTGACCAGTCAACTCAGGACTTAATCGAAGCACAACGCGCGAGAATCGCTGAACTTAAAGAAAAAATATCAGGAAATGACTGCAAAATTTGTAAACAACTCGCTTCAGTAGCTGATTATCTCGTTAAAAAATCTGTCTGGATCGTCGGCGGCGACGGTTGGGCGTATGACATCGGTTACGGTGGACTCGACCACGCACTCGCTTCAGGAAGGAACATCAATGTTCTCGTTCTTGATACCGAAGTTTATTCTAATACAGGTGGACAGATGTCGAAAGCGACTCCTCTTGCAGCGGTCGCGAAATTTGCTGCCGGTGGAAAACCGCTTCCTAAGAAAGATCTCGGCATGATGGCGATGACTTACGGAAATGTTTATGTCGCAAAAATCGCAATGGGGGCTAATCCGGCTCAGACAGTAAAAGCTTTTGTTGAAGCGGAAGCTCACGAAGGACCTTCGCTTATCATTGCTTACTCACATTGTATAGCACACGGTATCAATATGACTAAAGGAATGAATCAGCAGAAAAAAGCTGTTGCTTCAGGCAGCTGGCCTCTTTACAGATTTAATCCCGCACTTGCGGCGGAAGGTAAAAATCCTCTCACTTTCGAGTCGAAAGATCCTTCTCTTCCTTACGAAGAATATGCTTACAGCGAAAACAGGTTCCGTACTTTGAAAGCTAAGAACCCTGAACACGCTGCTGTTCTCATGGAGCACGCGGAAGTGGCTGTTAAAAACCACTTCTCGCTTTACAAAAAGCTCGCGTCTCTTAAAACAGACGAATAAGCGAATAGGAAATCAATCAACAAAAAATGTCGGCTACAACCGACATTTTTTGTTGATTGTACATTAATCGGTAGCAAATAACTAAGGACTGAGAAACTGTAGCTGACCTCGTTGAGGTCGGCAGATATAGTGAGATTTTGCATGCTAATCGTGTGTTAATCCAGTCAAGTTTGGAACTTGACTTAATTTGACCAACAATGCTTCGAAATAAGTATTGATAGTATTGTAGCCACAATTTAACAAAAAACAAAATTAGAAACCCGAAAATGAAAAAAATACTTTTCCTCTGCATCGCTGCTCTTGTTATTTTTCTTTCCGGCTGCTCTCATAATTCCGATAATACTCCCGATAAAATTGTTCTTAAAAGCGGGAATATGCAGTGCGTTCAGCCGGGCACTAAGTT
>QMOL01000142.1 GCA_003648225.1 Chlamydiota bacterium | reverse complement strand
GATTCGTTTTTAATAGTAATTTCTGCCTTTTTCTCAAACGGCATATACCAGTATGAATAAAACTCAAATGAATTTGTACTTTGTACTTTGATCTTTGTACTTTGATCTTTGTAGTCCCCCTTTTTTAAAGGGGGATTCAGGGGGATTTTATCACTTGAACATTTCTTGTTGAATATTGAGTATTGATTGTTTAATTTCACCATCCCCAGCACCAAAGACTTATATTCATTAATTCCAGGCGCGGTGCCGAAAAAATCACCAAGCGGAGACCAGACAGAAGGAGATTTTTCATCATCCCAGTTGATACTTAAAGTTAACTGCCGCAACAAATTATTATAATTATCATTTTTTGGAATTCGGACTTTTAAACTCGTAAGTGCTCGTTTACCGGAAATGTTTAAGGTTTTAGATTTTCCGATGGGAATTGTCCAATTAACAACTTCTTTTTTAATATCTTTTCGGTGAAGAGGATTGTTCCCAATATTAGTTGTTAAAATTTCATTTGCTTTATCAAGTGCTCTATTTTCTTTAGCTGAAAGTTTCATTTTAAAAGTTTGAATCTTTGTTCCTTTGGGGAAAATAGTATAATTGAAATGATAATACAGTCCCCATTTTGGTTCCGCAACTATTTTACAGGACTTTTGAAATGAAACAGGTGTATAATTATTACAACCATTCGAAACTTTGTAAACTAAACCTTTTCTGTTAAAAGGCGGTGCTTTCCTGTTAAAATAATTTTCCCAGGGAAGATCAATAACAAGTTCACCATCAAGATAAATTTTTACTTTCCCTTTCCCGGTTGAAGCTGACCACATTCGCCAGATAACACCCGGACCATCCATTTCAGCAAGAACAACATTTTCACCTTCTTTTCTTATTATTCCTAAACCATCAATGTTAGCTTCCCAATTAACATAGGTATCTGATTTTTCATCATATTTACTTGCTCTATCATAAGAAGAAAAAAGCGCTCCTTTCTCCCCTTTTTCAGGGAGAATAGCAAGAGCCGGAAGGTCATAAATTTTAGAAATTATATTTTCATAAGTTAAAGTTTGACTTTCTGCATAGAATGCCAAAGACAAAAAAAAGAGTATTGATAATAAAGTTTTCATTTTCGGGAAATCTCAAATAAAAGTTACAATTAAAATTACACAACGTTGTGATTTTGTATTAAACGAAAAAAATCAAACATTTAAATAATAACATATTTTAATTTATATTTCAAGAACTCTTCTCTTTATGAATAATAGTAACCAACTATCAACTTTTTAATGACGAATTAATAATGTGTACCCTTCTGCAGCATTCTCCGCTTCGTCAGCCATTTCGCTGATCATTCGTGCCATTTTAAGCAAAAGAATTATTGATAACGGGTCAGATTCCTTTTCCCGTGTCAGAAGTTCTTTTGTAAATTCCTGAACTAAATTATCCGTCTCTTCTTCTTTGTCATGTATTAAGTCAAGTTCGTTTAGTATATTGCTAACGTCAAATTCCTTATCATTTCCACTATTCGGAATCATTGCGAGTTGACTGCAACATATCAGCAACGCGTTAATTGTATAATCAACTTTTTCAGCAAGCAATTCTAAAGTATCAAAGCAACCATCAGGAAGTTTTGTGTTTCTGATAACCATTAATTTTGATACATCTTCCGCTCGGCCGCAGATTTTATCCTGATTACGCACAATTTGCAGCACGTCATTACGTTTTACGGCCGCAAAGATTGATTTTGTCAAACTTGTTCTTATCGCGAATTTAATTTGATCCGCCTGACTTTCTGTTTCAGAAATTTCGTCACATAATTTCTGCATTTTTTCTTTATTGCCTTTTGCAAATGCGTCAACAATCTTGCAAATTAATTCCGAACAGTATTTGCCTTTGCACAAATGCTCGTATAAAGGTTCAAATACAGTACTTCCAAATCGTCCGCCAATTCTCATTTTATTTCCTGTAATATTTTAATAATATTATTATTATTTTATTTTTTTTCTTAATTCTATTGCCCTTTCTTTCTCGCCTTTCGCTTCATAAAGATTTGCAAGAATTTCAATTGTAGATTTATGCTTCGGTTCTAATTTTAACACTTCTTCATAAGCGTTGATTGCGTCATCAATTTCTCCTTCTTTTTTTGCTATGTTACCAAGTTGAATCCAAGCTCTGAAATGTAAAGGATGATATTTGCATTTATTAGATAAATCTGCAACTTCTTTAAACATAACAATAGCATCAGAATTCTTGCTTTCCGATATGTAAAGCATTCCAAGTTTATACGCGGCAATACAACGATTTGTGAGTTCATTCTCCGGAAGCCATTTTTGAAATTTTCTGCAAGCATCAATTGCCGCCTGTTTTTCCTCAGGTTTATTCCTTACCTGATAAAGTTCTGTTAATCGTTTGGCAAGCAGCCAGCTTTTACAATTACTATTAACACTTCTAGCCAGCCATTCGACGGCAAGATCCCATTTTTTAGTATGAGAAAAAATATTTGCCACATCGGTATATTCCCACAACTCCGTAAAAGAATATTGTTTCATTCTGTCTTTAAGATATTTTGGATCCGTTTTTTTTGAAATAGCGGTTTTTAAATATCGTATTTCATCTTTTGTAGGGTAAATTAACCACTTTTGTGATAAAAGTTCCGGAGCACAATTTGCCCATTGAAAAAGTTCTTCATTTGAAAGTTTAGCAGTAGTTTTCTTATTCTTAATATTTTTCAATACAATCTTTTTGAGAACCGGATTTCTATTCTTCCGCAATAAATCACGAATAATAACACCATCGAAAATTTTGTGTGATGAATTTTTTAAAGCGGAAATATAATGCCGTTCGGCTTTATCATAATTCCCTCTCCCAAAATCCATTTTACCAAGTTTGGCTTGTATTGCACCGCTATTCGGAAATTTCTCCCCGACAAAAACTAAATCATTATCAGCAAGTTTTAGCTTAATAATCTTATCGGCAAGCTTTGGTTCATCAGGATACCGCTCCGTGAAATATCGCAAATAAGACGAAAAATCATTTGTAAGATTATTTTTTAATAAAAGCTTTAAAATCTCCGCTCCGGCATCATTGTAATACAGCCCAACCTCAACAAATTTTTTAAGCCACCTTATTTTCTCCATCTCTTTTTGATGAGAATTTAATTTTTCATAACTTTTATCCGCAATAATTATTTTTTGAGGGCCTGACCACGGAACCCACGGATGCTCTATTGCAAGTGTAATGCTTCTGTTTTTTAACCAGCCGCGGAGAGAAGAGGGAATTGTATCCTGTTGAGGTCGCCAGTTTGGGAGCAGCCACATCCGGTTTTTACCTTCTTTGAGAAATTTTATGTCTGTATCTTTTATCGCAAAACCACCTTTGTTAACATCTTTACAAACATGCATAACCGGATTTGTTCCGCGCTGCTTGTCAAAATAATATTTTATCGGCAGGCCTTCCATGCTCCATTCATAATAAACCGAGTCATTAGTTCCAACATTTACGGCAAGGAAATCACCGATATTCCTGCAGTATGTAAAATCAACGTGGTAATATCTTTTAAAAGCATTCCATGACTTAAGCTGCAAAGGCATAATAAAATACATTGCGATAATTACGCCTGCAACTGCACCGCTCCACTGAACTATTTTAATTTTTGGTTTAGCACTCGGGAATTTTTTTGAAAACCACATTCCTCCTCGCCAGAAAACATCAGTTATCAGCCACGCTCCGCGAGCCATGAAAAACGCCCAGAAAGGAACCGTAAACAACATTCTGTTCTCGCTTAATGTTGCTTTATTCTTATCAAGTCCCCAGACAATTAAAAAAGTTGTTCCGACAGCGATGATTGTAAAAATTAATGAGCGCTCGCGGTCAATAAAAAGTGCGGCAAAAAAGCCGACAACCAAAAGCCATTTTATATGCACATAAGCAGGCAAATACATCTGAAAAACAAACCCGAAAGTTTCCCACGAAAATGCAGAAGGACCGTACCGAAAAAATTGATCGTTGTTGGATGGATGAAATACCGCACCAAGAATATTATTATTAAAAGTAAAATATTGAATAATTAAAAACATGCCGATCGAGCCAATAACAACACTCGCTTTAAGAAAACTGTGCCATTTGTCAGGCTTATAAAGCATCTTTTCCCGAATCGGCAGCCAGGCAATTAACCAGAGAATACCGTAAATTCCGGCACAAACAGCTAGATGAACCATTCCAAAAAACCAAAGTTGAATTTGCAGCAAAGCAAAAACGGCATACCAAATCCATGCTTTCCATGAATCTTTTTCAAGTGCGCGGAAAAAGAAAAGCGTGCTTAATAACATTGATGCAGCACCAATAGTATAAAATCGACTATATTGCCCCCATTTCATTAATCCCGGACAAAGCATAACAAGAAATGCAGCGGTGAGACCTGCCCATCTTCCGGCAAGCTTGCCTGTAAGAAGACCGGTGAGCAGTACCATCAAAAAGGACCCGGTAAAACCAAGTATTCTCAGATTTATCGGACTGTCGCTGACCTTTAATGATAAATGTTTGATAAGCGGGGGAAGCGGTTCTGCCTGAACCTGCCATCCCTGCAAGATTCTTAAAACCGGCTGCAGACCTTTTTCTCTCAAAGCCATTTCATCGCCGCAAACGCTTCGGTCGGCAAGCCGATGAAACATAAGCATTGCGGAGATTAAAGTTAAAAAGAGAAGAGCGTAAAGAAAAATATTGTTTTTTATTTTTTGTTTCATAATTAACATGTGATAACATATTATTATTTTAAAATCATTACCCCGATTTTTAATTTAACTTAATAATTATATTATTTTAAAGTTATTATGGCAAGAAGATAAGCTAACCAGATTCCGGTGAAGACCGGATTAAAGCACTTTTTTGTTTAATATTTGTCATCCCGATGTAGATCAAAATAAAGGACACGGCTTGCTCTAAAGCGTCTATCGACCAAAAATGTCGATGCAAAGCGTTACTTCTTTTCCCAGTATTAAAACTTCCCGTTTTAGATTCGTCCGCGGATGATTATTTTGAAGACGCAATAACTAAAGCCGATGTCGCTTACGCAACATGCAGAATTATTAATGCATCCGTTTCGGTCGTGAAAGAGTCAAGTCTCGAACTTGAACCCGCGGGAATAGGTGTTTCACTCGCTGTAGGACAAGTGTTAGACCCGATTGATGATATGACTGAGAGATTGTCGGATGTGATTGTAACAGCAATAACTTCATTAGGTGTTCAGAAATTAGCGTATGAGATCAGTATAATTCTCGCGCTGCCAATACTTTCAGTTTTTATTTTTGTATTAGTAATTCTTATCTGGTTTGAGAATAAAAAAATCATTCGATTCAGGAATGCAGTTGTCAAAATCATACTTATAGTTATAATTGCCCGTTTTTGCCTTCCAATTTCATCAATGGCAAATAATTTTATTCAAAAAAACAATTGAAAATAGCGCGGCGCTTATTAAACAAAAATCTCCGTAATTCTACATCACCCGTCAAAAAAAGAAACATGAATATTGAAATTAAAAGAAATTTCGGTAAGCAGCCACTTGCAAAAATTATGACCGATAATAACATTAAGCCAATGTATCTTGTTGCAGCATCAATTGAACAGATCACTCATAAGATGATATCCCGGGCATGCAAGGGCAGACGGTTAACATCAAACATCAAATCTAAAGTTCTTAATTCGTTGAATAAAATCACGGGAAAAGAATATTCTGTGGAAGAACTTTTTAATTATTGATAAATCAGAAATAAAATAAGAAAGGGCAGCACCCTGTTAATATTTCACCCACCTGTGTTTCCGCCCTGAAGGGCATAACGGGAAATTTCCTTTCGCCCTTTCAGGACTTTTTCAAGCAAAATATTTGTAGAAAACAAATAAAAACAGGATTTCATGCCGTTAGGTACAGAATATAAATTTTGTCAAGGATAATCAATATTTTTTGTCGATTGACCCTTTTCGAACAGCCACTAATTAGTAGCTGTTTTCTTTAATAATTCAACTATTTTGCTCTCTATCTCTTCCGGTTTTGTTGCGGTAGAAAATCGTTTGATTGTCTTGCCGTTCGGGCTGACAAGAAATTTTGTGAAATTCCACTTTATTGATTCAGTACCCATAATCCCAGGAGCTTTTTGTTTAAGTTTTTTGTATAAAGGATGAGTGCCATTCCCGTTTACATTTATTTTTGAAAACATAGGGAAAGAGACTCCGAAATTCAAATTGCAGAAATTCTTAATTTCCGCTTCCGTACCGGGTTCCTGACTCATAAACTGATTGCACGGAAAGCCCAGGACAACAAATCCCTTATCTTTATATTTTTCATAAAGTGTTTCCAATCCTTTATATTGAGGAGTATAGCCGCATTTACTTGCCGTATTGACAATCAACATTACTTTACTCACATATTGTGCCAAATTTGTTACTTGACCGTCAATTGTTTTTACAGGAATTTCATAAATTATATTTGTCATTGTAAATCCTCCCGAAATTGATAATTTTTGTTTTTGAGAACGGGACTGACTGCTGCATCCGGTTGATAAAAACAGTGCGGCAAGAATTGTAATTATCAATAAATAATTTTGTTTCATGTAATATAGTTTCTGTATTTTAATTATTTTATGGCATCTTTAGCGTAAAAATTTTAGCAAATATAGAAATTATAAGCAATGAATAAAAATCACGTGTTAGAACAAAACAACACACAAGGCATAAAGTAAAATATAAAAAACCGGATTTCCCTATAAAATCAACCAAAAAAGGCTACCGTTTGCTATTTAAAGACTTATATGCTATAATGAGTTCTTAACGTGATTCTAATGAAATAAGCAATGGTGCTTATTTAGTTAGATATTTTATTTTTAATTATGGAGACAAGATGAACATTTATGTAGGAAACCTGTCATACGGGACAACAGACAAAGAACTTGAAGAAATTTTTGGCGCATTTGGTACAGTTACAAGCGCAAAAGTTATCACTGACAAATACACAAGCAGATCTAAAGGCTTCGGTTTTGTTGAAATGGAAGATAAAGAAGCCGGCGAAGCAGCTATCAAAGATCTTGATGGTAAAGAAGTTGGCGGCAGAAATCTGAAAGTCAATGAAGCGAGACCAAGAGAAGATCGTCCTCGCAGACCTCAGTACTAATCAAAATTCTTTGATTATCTTTATAGAACGACCCCCACTTCGGTGGGGGTCGTTTTTTTTGCAAAATAAATTGATATCTTACAAATTTCGATTTCCAACTTTCGAAAGTATATTTAATCACTCACTAATAATATTCTCTGATTTCTTCGATTGGTTTTCGTGTTTTTTTCCTGACTTCCCCGTTTTCCGGATAACCCATACTAATCAGCATATCAATTTTCACTGATTTCGAAAGATTTAATACTTTCTTAACTTTCTTTTCGCTGAACCATCCTATCATACACGTTCCAACACCTTCTTCCGCTGCCTGAAG